>CAYLNV010000098.1:0-4766 GCA_964385085.1 uncultured Oscillospiraceae bacterium | reverse complement strand
TTCGCCCGTGTGGTTGCCGAGGGTACGATCGCACAGATGATGTACTCCCTGCGCCTGTTCGCTGAAAGTGATATGCGGGTCTGCCACTGGAAGACCAATCTGGGTAATTATTATAATGAATCTCTGTGGGAGCAGCGCGTGGGTATCGTTGGCTACGGCGCAACCAGCCGCAACCTGATCAATATGCTCAAGGTCTTTAACGCAAAGATCAAGCTGTACTCCCGCCACATGACAGACGAGCAGGCTGCTGCACTGGGTGTACAGAAGGCATCTCTGGAGGAGATCTTCTCCACCTGCCGTGTGATCTCTCTGAACACCGCAAAGAGCCCCGAAAACCATCATCTGGTCAACGAGGAGCTGCTGAGCCTGATGGAGCAGGATGCGCTGCTGGTGAACACTGCCCGCGGCGACCTGATCGACGAAGAAGCTCTGGCAAGGCACCTGCACAGCGGCCACATCCGTGCGGCTCTGGATGTTTACGCGAAAGAGCCTCCTGTGGAGGAAAGCCCCCTGTGGACTGTTCCCGCAAGCCGTCTGCACATGATGCCCCATATGGCCGGTCCTACCATCGACCAGCGTCCTGCCTGTGCCCGCCTGGTTTTGGAGGATGCCATCCGTCTGCTGAAGGGCGAGCCCCTGCAGTATGAGATCACCCCTTCCCGGTCCAAGACCATGACGCAATAAATACATACAAGGAGTACCACGCTATGTTAACGCTGATCCATAACGCAAATGTGATCCTTCCTGACCGCATTTGCCACGGATATGCGGTGGTAGAGGATGCCAAAATTCAAAATGTAGGTTTCGGTGAGCAGTATCCCGCTCTTCCTTACGATAAAAAGATCGATCTGGAAGGCAAGTACCTGTCTCCCGGCTTTGTGGAGCTGCACACCCACGGTGCAGGCGGCGGCGACTATACAGATGCCACGCTGGAGTCCTTCCGCATTGCCAGCCTGACCCATATGGAGCACGGCACTACCACCATTTTGCCCACACCCGTTCCCACCACCAGAGAGGATATCCTGGGTTATATCGATGCCTTCCGTCTGGCAAAGAAGGAGTTGGCGGGCAAGGGCCCTTACCTCCATGGTCTGCATATGGAAGGTCCTTTCCTGAGCAAGGATCAGGCCGGTGCTATTAACCCTGTCTATATCCGTGATCCCAAGCCGGAGGAGTATGAAGAATATTTGGAGTATGGCAGGGGTACGCTTGCCCGGTGGACATTTGCCGTGGAAAGAGACGGTGCAGAGCAGTTTGCCCAGCGCCTGTGCCAGGAGGGTATCCTCCCCTCTGTGGGCCACTCCAATGCAGAATACTGCCAGGTAAAGGCCGCCTTTGATAAGGGTGTTACCCACGTTACACACCTGTACTCTGCCATGTCCACCATCGTCCGCAAGGGCGGCTTCCGCCACAGCGGTGTGCTGGAAAGTGCTTACTGCATCCCGGATATGACAGTAGAGATCATTGCCGACGGCTGCCATCTGCCCTATGAGCTGCTGGAGATGGTGTACCGTCTGAAAGGACCTGACAAGACCGCTCTGACCTGCGACTCCATGCGCTGCGCCGGTCTGGATGTAAAGGAAGCTATGCTGGGTTCAGAATCCAGCGGCACAAAGGTCATTATCGAGGATGATGTTGCAAAGCTCTGCGACCGCTCTGCCTTTGCAGGCTCTATCGCCACCGATGACCGGCTGGTTCGGGTGATGACCCAGAAGGCAAATGTACCTCTGTATGACGCAGTTCGGATGATGACCCTGACCCCCGCCCAGATCATCGGTCTGGGAGACCGGAAGGGTTCTATTGAAGCAGGCAAGGATGCAGACCTGATCTGCTTCGACGAGAACATCAACGTTTCCGGTGTTATGGTCGAAGGCAAGGGCCTTATCGGTCAGCTTGCCTGATATATAAAAATTTGGCAAAAAGGGCGCGTTGCAAAATGATGCAACGCGCCCTAAAACTATGCAATTGTCTACATCCTACAGATTCTATCGCAGGATTTTTGTATTT
Organism: uncultured Oscillospiraceae bacterium; assembly: GCA_964385085.1. GTDB lineage: Bacteria > Bacillota > Clostridia > Oscillospirales > Oscillospiraceae > Faecousia. Next base: position 2,759 of record CAYLNV010000098.1, on the reverse strand, counting down.
TGCAGCAGACCCCTTTTTATTGATATATTACTGCCGGATCAGCGCCTGCTCCATGTTTTTGCCAATGGAATAATAGAACACATTGTCTCTGGAGGGAGTCAGACCGGTGAGCAAGCCACGGTCTGCATACACCGCATAGCTGCGGAACAGCACCGGGCAGATCAGACCCTGGTCCATAACCGTCTTATGAAGGGTATAGTAGTTGCCGTAGTTCTCCAGCGCTTGCAGGCAAAGGGCATATGCCGCCGTATTATCAACACCGCCATAGCTCAGCACACCGTTGGTGTGGAAAAACGCGGACAGATCCATATTGGCAGACAAGATCGTTTGACCCAGATAAATATCAAAGGAGCGGTAAACGATAGCCTCTTTATATGCAGCCGTGCTCACTTCCTTCATTTCCACCACAAGGCCCGCTTCCTCCAGCATATCCCGGATCTGTCTTGCCACCCGCACCCGCAGGCTGTCGTCCTTGTTTACAAGAAAGGTGATGGTGCTGCCTTGCAGGCCCTTGTCGCTAATGACCTGATGGAAGGTCGTACCGTCATACTCGTATTTCTCCGCCAGCGTCTGGCTGTAATAAGGGGAATTGGGGGAAGCAGGCAGAGTAGCACTGCGGGCATAGCCACGGTAGTAGGTCGAAACCAGAGAATCCCGGTCAATGGCATAGGTCAGTGCCGCCTTCACTTCCGGATCTGAGAACACCTTGCTGTCCTTGCAGCAGGCAAGGTACAGGAAGATGCCGTTTTCGCAGTCCCACAGCTCATAGTCGCAGCGGTAATCCGCATAGCTGTCAGAACCGGGATCAGCACAGACAAGATTCAGGTCAGAGAACTGAAATTCATCCCGGATCTGGGTATTGGATTCTGCCTCCAACAGTGCAATGGTGGAGGCTGTAATGATCATTTCCGCACTGCACCACCAGTCGTTCCGCCGGCGCAGACAGACCTTGCCGGTGGTCTTATCCAGATAATAAGGACCTGTTCCTGCAGGCATATCCACTGCCACCTGTGCAGCCGGCACGATGGGAATATCCAGCAGGATCGGAAGATCCTCGCAGGCAGTGTTCAGGGAGATATTCACACCACCGTCCTCAGACAGAGCGATCTGGGTAATATGCAGGAATCTTCCTGAATAGTAGGTGCTTTCCCTGGCTGTATTCAGGCTGGCTACCACATCCTCTGCCTTCAGCACGCTGCCGTCAGAAAACAGCGCGTTTTCCTCAATATAGAAGGTGTAGGACCGCATATCCTCAGAGATCCGGTAGCTTTTGCACAGCATCGGCTCTACATTATAATCCCGATCCACTGTGAAAAGGCTCTGATACAACAGAGAAAACAGCGTCCGGTTGGTAGCGTCCGTACACAGATAGGGATTCATGGTGATGTTCGGATAGTATGCCAGTGTCAGGGACTGCTCCTGCTCCTCCTTGGGATGAGTATTGACCGGACCGGTGTAATCCTCGTCCCAGGTCAGGCCATCGCCTGTGGGCACATAAGGTGTTTCCGTCTTGCCGCAGCCGGAAAACAAGCCTGCCAATATCACAAAGCACAACGCTCCGGCGATCAGCCGCTTCATACCGTTCCCTCCTTACATAGGATAATAGCCCCTTGTGAGCCACGCTGACTGCCATGGCGGCGGTGAGACCAGAAAATATCCTGCTCACAGGCGGTGCAGGCATCGGAGATCTCAATGCTCCGCACACCTACCCGCTGCAGCCAAAGCATATTCAGCGCCTTAAGGTTTACATAATATTTTTCGCCATTCCGGCGGATATGGTTCTGCGCCGCGATCCCCAGGGCCGCTATCATGGCCTGGGGCACATCCGCATCGGTCTCAAAACAGCATTGCCCGATATTCGGACCGATGGCAGCCCGGATATGTTCCGACTTACAGCCGTATGCCTCACACATGGACCGGACTGTTTTTGCGACGATCCCTGCAGCCGTTCCCCGCCAGCCTGCGTGGACTGCGCCCACCGCACCGGTTACCGGATCATGAAGCAGCACCGGTGTGCAGTCGGCAGTAAAAACCACAAGGGCCGTTCCCGGTACATTGGTGATCAGTGCATCGCACTCGACCAGCTCCGGTGCAGTCAGGCCTGCGCCATATTCCTCCGGTCCGACCCGAAGGACCACGTCTGTATGGGTCTGGTGGGTCAACACCAGCTTCCCCGGGTCAATGCCCAACGCTTCCGATATGATCTCGTAATTCTTCCGGACATTTTCAGGGCTGTCTCCCCGATGGGTGCCGATATTCAGGCTCGCCAAATATCCCTGACTTACACCGCCCAAACGGGTGGTGAAGCAATGGGGCACGGTGATCCCCTCAGCAGTCAGATAGCTTAGCTTGCCGATATTTACAAATTCCATAGCCATAAAATGCTCCAAATAAAATATGTTTGCAAGAAGCTATCCAGAGGTTTCCCACGGGAGGAAGCAGAGAAAATGCGGGTTTCTCGTCGGTGAGAAAGTATGATATTCCAAACGCTTACCCTTCCATTCCGGAAGCAATATCCTTGGTGCGGCAGCATTGCTTATACTTCTTACCGCTTCCGCAGGGACAGGGATCATTCGGCCCGATCTTCTTATCCTTATTGCGGACAGGCTGTGCCTTGACCACATTTTTAGACGCTGCACCGGTGCCGGTTTCTTTTGCAACCTTCTCCCGCTTCACTTCCTGGGCAGGACGAAGCTGGGCAAGGAACAGACGGCGGACAGTCTCCTCCCGAATGGCATTGATCATAGCCTGGAACATCT
>CAYLNV010000097.1:0-4843 GCA_964385085.1 uncultured Oscillospiraceae bacterium | reverse complement strand
GTTTGACGACTAGTTGTAAACATTGCAACCAGCTATCGTATCTCCACGTCTTTGCCAGGAGCGCATAGCGCGACGTGGCAAACCGCATCCCATAAAATGTTGCGATAACAACGCATTTCCGACAGGAGAACGGATTGCCACAACCAGTCTGCGGACTGGTTTCGCAATGACGTGTGTTTTAGGTAAACTGTTCGATAAACAGAAATTTGTAATTGTCAATTATCCATTATTAATTGGGAAAGTTGCTGGGCGATAGTGCAATTTCCGGTGTAGGGGCAGGTGTCAAAGCTGCAATCCACCGCGATCAGCTTGCCGTTTTCTGTAATGACACAGACAGTTCGGCTGCCGTCCGCAGTGCGGCAATAGCCGCTGAAGAACGATTCCTTTTCCATACTACTGATCCTCCATAATGCAAAAGCCCATGGGGATCAGGGACAGGGCAGAGGAAAGACCATGACGATACAGGACCTTGCCCGTGGGAAGCACCCAGCTTTCCTCACTTCGGTTTGCATAGATCCGAAGCTGCTGCCCCTGATAAGACCGGGTGAAGCCTAATTTGCCGCCATCTGCATGGAAAAATTCCAGACCGCCAAGGCGCAGTGCCGGCAGCTTGTTCCGAAGCTGACCAAGCTGCAGGAAATGCTCCAGCAATTCTTGATCCTCCTGCCCCCAGGGATAAGTTCTCCGGTTAAAGGGATCAGCGTAGCCTTCCATGCCTGCTTCGTCGCCATAGTACAAGCTGGGCGCACCGGGAAGCATATATTGCAGGAAGGATGCCATCATCAGCCGTTCCTTTGCAACCGGAAGCTGGGTGTCAGACAAGAAGCGCCTGGCCTTTTCTTCCCGGCTGCCCTGGAAATCATCCACAAGGGCAGTTAAGATCCGTGGGGTATCGTGGGTACCCAGCAGGTTCATGTTGCAGGAAAGGACCTGTGGCGGGTAGTTCTCCAAAATGGACATGACCGTGCTGCGGAAGCCACTGCCCCGGTCATGACCCTTCAGGAAGTTCAGAATGGCGGTGCGGAAGGGGTAATTCATGCAGGAATCCAGTACGCTGTCTGTAAAGTAGCGGCGGCGGATGCCGTAGGCGATCTTGTTGGAAGCGTCCTCCCAAACCTCACCGATCAGCAGTGCGTCCGGGCGCAGCCTGCGGAGCTGGTCCTTCAGTCGCTTCACAAATTCGTTGGGAAGCTCGTCCACCACATCCAGACGGAAACCGTCTGCCCCCAGCCTCAGCCAGTGGGCCACAACGGAATCTTCACCGGTAATGATATATTCCAGAAAGCCGGGTGCCATTTTGTTGACGGTGGGAAGGGTATCAAAGCCCCACCAGCTTGTGTACCGGTCCGGATACTGCTGAAAATGATACCAGTCATAATAGGGAGAATCGGGGGTGCAGTACGCACCCTTGCCGCCGAATGTACCGTCCTTGTCAAAATAAAGGCTGTTAGAGCCGGTGTGAGAGAACACACCGTCCAGGATCACACGGATCCCGCGGTCGTGGGCAGCCTGACACATAGCCTGAAAATCCTCGATCGTGCCCAGCATGGGGTCCGGCGTTTTATAATCACCGGTGTCATAGCGGTGGCTGGAAAAGCTTTTGGAGATGGGATTCAGGTACAGAATGGTCGCGCCCAGGGAGGCAATATAGTCCATTTTTGCTGTTATGCCCCGGAAATTGCCGCCATAAAAATCGTTGTTCAGAATGAGACCGTCTTCGGTTGGCTGCCAGGAAACTTCCTCGTTCCAGTTTTCGTGGACGGTGTAGGGCTCCAGCTTGCCGGTCAGATCGCAGCTCCCCATTTTGCAAAAGCGGTCCGGGAACACCTGATAGATCACAGCGCCCTTGGCCCAGTCCGGTGTGGTAAAATCAGCGGGAATACAGGAAAGCTGCCAATGCTCCCCTGCTTCCATGTTGGTGTCGTCGCCCTGCTTGAACAGACGGAAGCTGCTGTCCGGCTTATAGATCACAAAGTGGTAAAAATACAGTCCCGGCTGCAGAATGGAAAATTCGCCCCGGAAAATGTGGTAGCTGTCCTTTCTGTCCACGCAGGTCATGGGGACAGTAAAGGCATGACTGCCGTCCTCCCAGGTAAAAACACATTCTGTGCCGGTTACCGGAACAGTAACCGGAATGTGAATGTGCAAAATGCATGCTTCACCCGGTATCACTGTGCCGAAGGGGGTCTTATATTCTGTTTTCTTGGAATCAAACAAAATACGCATAATGTGCTCCTGATGCTAAGAATTGTTTGTCAAATTTCTGTTTATCGGGCAGTTTCTTAAAACGCACGTCATTGCGAAACCAGTGCACACACTGGTTGTGGCAATCCGTTCCCCTCGTGAAAAAGCTCTGTAATTGCAGCATTTTTTAGGATGCGGTTTGCCACGTCGCGCTATGCGCTCCTCGCAAAGACGTGGTGATACGATGGCCGGTTGCAATGTTTACAACAGACCGTCAAACTGAAATTTATCGTTTAATTATAGAATAAAGAATTTCCGGAAAAAGTCAAGGAAAACCGGACACAATGTGTCCGGCTCTCTCCAATTATACTTTGTTCCAATGATAACAGGCAGGAACGGCAAATGTGTGGTGTTTTCCTTCAGAAAGGAGCGTTAATGACCATTGACCGGTATGCTCCGGTACAGTAAGGCTGTCCGGCAACGAAAATTCTGCAAAGGGAAGAAGCTGCTCCAAAACCTCGGGAATATCGTTGCTGCCGGGGATCACATAGATGTTTTCCGCACCGGCCTGCTTCAAGATCTCTGCCAGCTTCGCCGCGCCCTGGGCATATTCCTCCCGGACATCCGGTATGTATCCGGCCTTCACCTCGTCTACAAAATTGCCGGTATGGACGATGCAATGAGGCTTTGCAGCTTCAATGATCTTGCGGATGTAAGGATAGTGGCAGGACTTGGTATTTCCAATGCACAGAAGCTTCTTACAGGAGGTGGTGATAAATTCCTCCGGGAGCTGCAGGTCCTGTGCTAAGAATTCCTCTGTGAGTTCTTCGTCCTGCTGCTTTTGCCAGATCCGGTTAAAGGTGCGCATCCCGTAGGGCAGATGACTGCCGTCCATATAGGAGAAATTTGTCTCTTCCTGAGAATCATACATAGAAAAACCGCAGTTGTAGTTGTTACCCTGACATTTGGACAATTGCAGCACCTCGCAGGCGCAGTAGACACTTGCTCCGTGTCCTACCAGCAGAATGTCCTCCGTGGGGGCAAGGGCATCAAGACCTGCCCGGATCCTGGCGATCACATCCTCTGCGGTTTCCGGCTGCAGACCCCACCAGGGATAAGGGAGGGTCGCTTCAGGGTCGATATAGTCGAATTTTTCCCGGATCTTTTCCAGTGTCAGACCGGTAAAATTTGCAGTGGATTCTTTTGTTTTTACGATCTCCCGAATGGGCGCCCAGGGCACGATGAGCGAACCGGTCTGCTCTGCGATCATCTGGGAAGTTTCCAGGGCACGGGCAAAGGGGGAAGAATAGATTTTTCCCGAAAAGCCTAAGTGCTTCAGGTAAGCGCCCAGCCGTGAACCTTGCTCCCGTCCCAATTCGGACAGCGGGGGATCTCCTTTGGGAAATTGGGCATCGCCGCCGATGCCCCAGTCAAGAACTTGCCCGTGTCGTGTAATATATATCTTCATTTTATTCCTCACATTTTTTCGAAAAGTGCCATATAGCGCCGGGCAGGCTTGTTCCAACTGAAATCCTGACGCATATCCGTCTGCTGCAAGGCCCGGAAGGCCTTGGGGTCATTGTGGTACAGGTCCAGACAGCGTTTCAGCGCACCATGGAAATCATCTGCATTATAGCTTTGGAAGGTGAAGCCCAGACCGCCCCTGCCGTTTTCGTCCGCAGGGGGAACGGTGTCCTTCAGACCGCCGGTGGCATGGACCACCGGAACTGTGCCGTAACGCATAGCGTTCATCTGACTCAGACCGCAGGGCTCGGACTTGGAGGGCATGAGATAAATATCACCGCCGGCATAAATGCGGGAGGCAAGCTTTAAGTCAAAGGTGATCTTCGCTGCCGCCCGATCCGGGAAATCCCGGGCAAGATCCTGGAAATAGCGCTCATAATGAGGCTCGCCTGTACCCAGGATCAAAAGCTGACAGGTTTCTTCCTCCATCAGCCTGCGGCCAATGTGGCACAACAGGTCCAGCCCCTTATGGCCGGCAAGCCGTGTTACCATCACAAGAAGGGGAACATCCGCCTTGACCGGAAGTCCCACTTCCTTCTGCAAAGCGGCCTTGCAGGCGGCTTTGCCCTCTGACAAGGTGTCAGCATTATAATGGGCAGGCAGGGCAGGGTCTGTTTCCGGATTGAAGGTGCCGGTATCAATGCCGTTGGTAATGCCGGTAAGCTTCCAGGACGCACCGGAGATCACATCATGCAGACCGTGGGCATAGTAGGGATACATCAGCTCCCGGGCATAGGTTTCCGAAACGGTGGTAACCATATCGCAGGTCTCGATCGCACCCTTCATAACATTCACAGAGCCGCTCATGTCCAGACAGCCCCGATACTCCCAGGGCAGTGCCAGGATCTCATCGAAGAAATCGCTGTTTGCCCAGCCCTGGTACTCAATATTGTGAATGGTGAACATACATTTGGTGTTTGGGAACAGGGGATAATACTGGGCCTTCAGGAAGGTAGGCACAGGAGCGGTCTGCCAGTCGTTGCACTGGATCACATCGGGGATGAAATTCAGCGCCACAAGGGCATCCAGGCAGGCCTTGGAGAAGAAGGCAAACCGCTCACCGTCATCTCCATCTCCGTAGATCGCACCCTTCATAACATTCACAGAGCCGCTCATGTCCAGACAGCCCCGATAC
>CAYLNV010000096.1:0-4919 GCA_964385085.1 uncultured Oscillospiraceae bacterium | reverse complement strand
GTGCACCGACTGCAAGTCCTTCCGCAAGAAGTAAGGTAATATTGTTTTGCGGCGGCGAAAGCCGCCGCTATTTTTGCAAAAATAGCAGAGAGCATAGTGTACGCTCCCTGCCGAAGGTTTCGGTTACGCCTGGAAATCGTCTATTTTCTTAGGGAACAACAGAACCGTCCTCTGTTTTCGCGTTTTAGTAAATACGTCTTGACGGATATGGTATGATAATAAAAAGACTAAATAAGGAGAAATCTATGGATACATATTTTGAGAATGATCCGGTGGAGCAGGCACTGCCGGAAATCAAGAGATCGCCCTTTGCGGATTCGGAGTATATGACGCCCTTTGATGAAAAGCCGTCTGTGAAGGCAGAAACCACACCTAAAAAGAAGGACAGGAAGCCGTTGCGCCCGTTTCTTCTGACCGCCCTGCTGGTGATCGTTTGCTGTGTCATTACAGCAGCCTTGGTGGATGCCCGCTGGCAGAACAAAATGTCTCTTTCCTATCAGGTCATGAATAACCGGTTGGATGTTTTACAGGACCAGATCGATTGGCTGGAGCGGGTCAACACCGAGAACAATCAGGCAGCTTCCGAAGAAGGAATGTTGACACCGGGTCAGGTGTATGCCCAGAATGTATCTGCGGTGGTAGCGATTGCCAGCCAAAGCACAACCACCAATATTTACGGGCAGGTATCCCAGACTGCATCCAGCGGCTCCGGCTTCCTGATCTCCGAAGACGGCTATGTGGTAACCAACTACCATGTGGTAGAAGGCGGCACCAGTCTGAATGTGCTGACCTACGATGGCGATGTGCATACTGCCCAAATGATCGGCTATGATAGTGCCAACGATATTTGCCTTCTGAAAATAGAAGGGGAGGGCCTGCCCTATGTAACCCTGGGCAGCAGCGACGAGCTGGGTGTAGGCGACCAGGTGGCAGCCATCGGAAACCCCTTGGGTGAGCTCACATCCACCCTGACGGTTGGCTATATCAGCGCGAAGGATCGGGTGGTAACCACCGACGGCACGACCATCAATATGCTGCAAACCGACGCGGCCATCAATTCCGGTAATTCCGGTGGTCCGCTGTTCAATATGAGGGGCGAGGTCGTGGGCATTACCACAGCAAAATATTCCGGAACATCCGAGTCCGGCGCGTCCATTGAGGGGATTGGCTTTGCGATCCCCATTGACGATGTGGCAGACATGATCCAGGACTTGCAGGAATACGGATATATCAGCGGTGCTTATCTGGGTGTTGCGGTGCTGGATGTGTCAGAGTCTGCGCAGATGTACGGTCTTCCTGCCGGTGCATATGTAGAAGAAGTGGTTTCCGGTTCTGCGGCAGACAATGCCGGTATAAGAGTGCAAGACATTATCGTGAACATCGGGGGATATAAAACATCTTCTGTTTCCGATCTGAGCCGTGTCCTGCGGAAATTCAAGGCAGGGCAGACCACAACGATCACGGTATACCGTTCCGGTCAGTTGGTGGATATGAGTATCACTTTTGACACCAAGCCGAATGAAACGGCCACGCTCCCTGAAAATGATCAGGAGGAAGAGGATCATAACAGTTGGATACCGGATGGCTTTCCGGAGGAATTCTTTGAATTCTTCTTTGGAAATTAACTGAATATAAAAGAACCGGGATATGGGTGCTGCCCAGGGAACGTCCCGGTTCTTTTTGCAATAAAATATTTTGCAAAAATTTATCAAAAATTAAGGTTTAATACTAGATTTCTCGAAAGAAATAGCTTATAATGTCATAATGCATATTTTGAACCTCGGAGGCAAGGTTATGGGCAAGAAAGGGAAGCAAAAGCGTAGTGCAAAAAGGACCGCACTGATCGTGCTGTGTGTTGTGCTGGCGCTGATCCTGCTGGTTCTGATTTTTGGCGGCTGGTATTTGGCGAAGATGATGAATCTGATCGGCCGTGATGATGGCAGTAATCATACTACCATGTCCGCAGAAGAATATGAGGCATGGCTGAAAGAACAGCAGGACACGATCGATGACGATTATACCGGTGAGATCATTGATCCGTCGGATATCACCTGGGCGGATAACACAGACCAGATCGGTGAGGGAGAGCATATTATCAATATTCTTCTGATCGGTCAGGACCGTCGCGAAGGTCAGGGACGGCAGCGGTCTGATGCCATGATCCTGTGTACACTTAATACAGAAGAAAAGACCTTGACCATGACATCCTTTATGCGGGATATGTATGTGAAGATCCCCGGCTATTCCGCCAATCGTATCAATGCCAGCTATGAGCTTGGCGGTATGCAGCTTCTGGATGCCACACTTGAGGAAAACTTCGGTGTGAAGGTTGACGGCAATGTGGAAGTTGATTTTGGCGGCTTTATTGAAGTGATCGATATGCTGGGCGGTGTGGATATTGAACTGAACAGCTCAGAAGCAAACTATCTCAACCGCAGAGGCAACTGGGATGTAAATGATAGCTCAGCCGGACAATGGAGCTTGAAAACGGGCATGAATCACCTGACCGGTGAACAGGCTCTGGCATACTCCCGGATCCGCTATGTGGGCAACGGAGACTTTGAGCGGACAGAGCGCCAGCGCAAGGTGCTGAATACACTGTTTGAAAAATGTAAGGATCTAAGCGTGCTGGAGCTGAATAATCTTCTGGAGAAGCTGCTGCCGCACCTGACCACGGATATGACCAATTCTCAGATCCTGGGATATGCTGTTCAGATGTTCCCCATGATGTCTGACCTGACGATCACGACCCAGCGTGTCCCTGCTGACGGAACATATTCCGATGCCTATATCAGCGGCATGGCAGTTTTGAAGGTCGATCTGGAGGCGAATCGGGAGCTCCTTGCATCCTGCATGGATGAGCAGAAGGAAGAAACCCTGGGTAATGACTGACTGGTAAATTTTACCTCCGGAATTTTAAAAAATGTTCTATTAAATCCTAAAAAAAGTAAAAAACCCCTGTATTTTTGCAAAAAAGACTTCCACAATTTTTACAAAACAATTGACAAATTGCGGAATAGATTGTATAATAGCAACAAATGTTGGGGGGAATGGGTATGGAACTCACAAGAAGCGAAATGGAGATCATGGATGTTATGTGGGCGGCAGACGCTCCGTTGTCCCGTGCAGATCTTCTTGAGCGATCCGAGGAAAAAACCTGGAAGGATAGTTCTGTGCATATTCTTCTGAATGGTCTGCTGCAAAAGGGCGCGATCCGTGAGGCTGGTTTTGTGAAGCGGAGCAAGACTTACGGTCGTACGTTCGTACCGACGCTCACAAGGGAAGAATATTTTGCTACTACAATTTTTAGCCACCGCCATAAGCCTGAGATCGTAGGCTTGGTTGCGGCCCTTTTGAAGCGTAAGGATATTACACCTGAGCAGCTTGTGCAGATCGAGTCGTTGGTTGCACAGCGGAAGAAATAAAAGAAAAGGGTCTGTTGTAGAAATCGAAGATCTATCGTTAGAATTTTTAGGGGCGATCACAGATCACCGCTGCGTCCGCAGGACGTAGATGCTTGTATCATTTAAGGGTGTGCTGCAGTGTTTTGCAGCACACCCTTTTTTGTATATTAGCCTTGGATCAGCTTCTGGAAGATCACACCGGTCTTATAGGTCAGCTCCAGCCAGGGGAGAACAAGCTCGGGATTGAAATTGCGGATCTTTGTAAAGTGGCCGCCCATCTCGAAATTGATATCACCGGAATAGCCTGCGTCCTTCAGAGCCTTGCAGATACTGGTCCATTCGGCAGTGCCGGAGAGAGGAACCAGATGGTCGTCTGAGGTGCAGTTGTTGTCGTTTAAGTGCAGCGCCTTGATCCGCTTGCCGAGAATCGGAATGTAGGTACGGGCATCCTTACGAACAATGTGCATATGTCCCGTATCCAGGCAAAGACCGAAAACCTCTTTGCCTGCCTTTTCATTCAGTTGGTCGATCAGCTGAGCGGTGGCATGCGGATCGGAGGCAGGACCTTCAATAAAAATATCATCATTGGAGGTTCTGTACTTGCGGACATATAGGTTTTCCATACAAGCCATCACATTGTGCTGCAGAAGGTCAGGAATCAGAGATTCAAATAAATGCCTGTTTAGCCGATCGATCTCTTCCGGAGGATCGACAGTGTTGTCAAATTTGTAATCGACACCGTGGATCACCAAACGGGGGCAACCTATGTAGCTACAAAATTCAATGATCCGCTTGTAGATGCGGATGCAGTATTCCGTCACTTCCGGATGCCCTGCAACATAAGCGGGCTGAGGTGCGTGGCCCTGGGTGACGAAAAGTCCATATTTCCGAATAGCCGCAACGTGTTCTTTATAATATTCTTTAACTTCTTCAATGGACTTTTCAAAGATACACTTTCCTTCGTAATCCAGAGATCTTGTGCTGGCACCGCCGCTAAGACCCATATCAATAGCTGTGAAGCCTGCTTTTGCGATGAGTGCATAACGCTCATCTATGGATAAGTCTTTTCCGGTTACAGCGGTGTTAACGCTAATATGCATAATAAGTATCCTCCTTTACTCTTGTTCCCAGTTGTGCCAGATGTTCTGCACATCGTCGTCTTCTTCCATAATGTCGATCAGCTTTTCCATCAGCTTGATATGCTCTTCACTATCCAGCTTCTGATAGTTCTGAGGGACCATTTCGATCTGGGCAGAAGCAAAGGTGTACTTCTTTTCAGCCATAGCATCAGCCACTGCGTTGAAGTCGTCAGGATCTGTGTAAATGGTGAAGCAATCCTCTTCTGCCTCAATGTCGTCAGCACCGCAGTCCATTGCGTCCATCATAACGGTGTCCTCGTCGTAATCGCCATCCTCGTTGTCGATGACCAGAACACCCTTCTTGTCGAAGCTCCAGGACACACAGCCGGATGCACCCAAATTGCCGCCAAACTTATCAAAGTGATGGCGCATAGAG
>CAYLNV010000095.1:0-4995 GCA_964385085.1 uncultured Oscillospiraceae bacterium | reverse complement strand
AGTCTGTGGGTGCGTGGAGCAACGGAATCGCTGTGAGAACCCTGACCCTGACCCCTGTAGCAGACACCCCGGAGCAGACTGACCCGGACCAGACCACCACCGAAGCAACCACCGAAGCAACCACCGAAGCGACCACTGAAGCAACCACCGAAGCGACTACTGAAGCTACCACCGAAGCTACTACGGAAGCGACGACTCCCGGCAGTGTGGAGAACGACCTGCTCTATGATTTTAAGCTGTATAACAACGCTGCCCTGATCGCAGACAGCCCTGCCGGTACAGTTTCCGGCGCCACACTCAATGCCGGCCGTTTTGACACCAATAACGGTCTTCTGTACAACTGGCTCATTGACAATTACGGCACCAAGATCAACTGGGGACTGGAATCCATCCAGGGTTCTTACACCGGAAACACCTCCAACCAAATGAAGAACTTTAACTTCTATGGTGCAGACGATCTGGGCATGGGGATGTACCTGACCACGGCCGTTGGCTCTTGGTCTGCCATCCGGATCAAAGTGCCGGTTACAGGCACTTATACGGTCAAGGTTACCGGTGGCAATACCGCATATCCTCTGAACAATCTGGAGCTGTACCTGTTTGCAGCCAACGCAGAATTTGCAAGCAGCAATCTGCTGCAGGACCCCTCCGCTTACCTGATCGAAGAAAACAAGGTCGGCACTGTCAGAACAACGGCGGATGCTATGAGCGATCTTGTGGGCACTTATTCCTTCTCCGAAGCAGGGGATTATATCGCTGTGTTTTATGTAACCAGCCCTCTGGCATATAAGCATGCCTATATCAGCTCTATGGAGCTGGTGGAGGGCGAGCAATCCGATGGCGGCGAAGAGCCTGCCGGACCGGTGATCCCTCCCATTCCTGCCGGACCTATTGATTTCAGTGGCACAGATTTTAACATTGCCCTGTATACTGACAGCAACTACACTGCCCTGTTCGCAAATACCCAAACCGGTGTGCTTGAGAACAAGACATATACCAAGACCTGCGGCCATTGCGGCAAAAAGCTGAGCGTGTGCCTTCAGGAGCTGTATCAGAACGGACAGGTCAACTGGGTCGTAGAGGGTGCCAGCGAGACTATGGACCTGGATTCCATGACCTTCCGTCCTGCGGAAGGCCAGGGTATGCGCGTAAAGGATACAGCCGACGGTGAATGGCTGGCCTTCCGGCTGAAGGTGGGTGTTGCGGGTACATATAACGTAAATATTGAAAGCCTGTACGGCTATAGCTATGCCGCCGATACCTATCTGTTCCCCGCAGAAAGCGCCACCATGTCTGCCGACCAGATCGCAGCTTCCCTGACGGAAGACAACTATCTGGGCCTTGGCAGGATCAGCGGAGATGTTCTTTCCGGCACAGTGGGTGAATACACCTTCGAAGAAGCCGGCGAGTACATTATGGTCATGAAGCTGAAGGACTCCAGCAGAATTTACCTGAGCAGGATCTTCCTGACCGTGCCCGAAGTGGCCCAGCCCAAGCCGGCTCAGGACGAGGTGATCTACGACTTTGACCTGAAGGCCAAGGATGAACTGCTTTCGGGCAAGTTCTTCACAGATAATGTCCATGAAGCAGACGGCAGCAAGTACAAGGCAAATATCATCGTAAACCAGATGTATGCCGACGGTGTCATCAATTGGAAATATGAGGGCAAGAGCGATAATCTGCAGACCTCCGGTACAGACTTCCGTGATACCTGCTTCCGGTTCAAGATGAACCCGGATGTCCGTGAGGTCGATGGCGGTCAATGGCTTGCCTTCCGCTTGGATAACCCCGGCACAGCCACCTATGACATCCGGGTGATCACCACCCGGTCCGGCAACCTGCTGGCAGATGTTTATATGATCCCTGCTGAAAGTGCGTTTGCCATGACCACCGCAGAGATCGAAGCGGCAATGACCAGTGAAAACCTGATCCGTTCCGATTTCTACTTCAAGGAAGAGGGCGAGAACTATATCGGGGAATACACCTTCGGTACTGAGGACCAGTATGTGCTGGTGTTCCACCTGAAAAAGGGCGCCCGTGCCTTTATGGCGCAGATCAAAATGACCATCGACGGCAAGCTGTCCGATCCTGCCATCGAGACAAAGAAGGTCTATAACGGCACTGTGTACGATCTGGACCTGGCGGACGAATTTGACGGCATTTACTATCAGGAATCCAAGTACTTTATGCCCGATGTGATCGACGATATGAATGCCCGCTGGGCAAACGGTTCTATGAACTGGAAGTTCTATAATGCCAGTGAGGGCTTGGTAAGCCTGCTCCCCGCAACCAAGGGCGAGCCTACCACCCTTCTGCGGTTCTACCGGGCATCCGGTATGCGCGTGTATACGAAGAAGGATGGCTGGGTGGCATTGAAGATCAAGAGTCCCGGCAGTGGCGACTTTACCATCAGCATCAATCACGCAGTCTGCCCCAATAGCTGTACCATGGCTATGTATGTACTGCCTGCGGATACAGACTATGATAAGCTTTGGGAAGCCACCGACCCGGAAAACCGTGTTGGCAAGGTAGTCCTTACCAATGCAGACGGTCTTTCCGGTGTGGAGGACGGATACACCTCCTTTGTGGGCTATTGGAATTTTGAAGCCGGTAAGGAATATATCCTGATCCTGGAGGCATACGAAAACTCTGAATATGCCACCAACGGCTATATGAACATTTCCCAGATCATTATGGAACGGGGCATCATCGACTATGGCTCTGCTGAGGATGCCAACAAGGTCAAGCCCGTTACCGTTGCAGAAAATGTGCTTCCCGTAGCCGATGCCGGTATGTACGGTGTGGTTACAGAGGTCTACGGACACGATTATTACTACCTGCCTCTGGAAGGTGGCGGAATGTTGGTTTACGATCTGGACACCGGTGAGCTGGTGGATACAGTTAAGCTCAGCGGCGACAGCCGTCCCTACTATGCCTGTGCAGACAAGGATGGCAGGATCTATGTAACCGGCAAGACGAAATACCTCACCATTTATGACCCCATTACGCAGACCGTTGAGTATTCTCCCAGAATTACCGACACCCCGGGTCTGGAGGGTATTCAGGACATCTTCAGCCTGGCCATCGATGAAAACGGCACAGTCTGGGTCAGCGGCTATTACGGTGCGTATCTTGCGTCCTACGACCGGGAAACCAAGGAGTTTACCAGCTACGGTCAGCCTTTCGGCTATCAGAACCGTCTTGCCGGTATGATCTGCAGGGACGGCTATCTCTACGGAACAGTGCATCATACCGATATGGCGAAGATCTTCAAAATGGACACAGCCACAGGTGAGATCGTAGCCGAGCAGGATATCAGCCATCTGATGGGTACGGCTTCCTATGTTCATAGCCTGAATTTCCTGGGCAACGATTATCTGATCGCCGGCGGCAACCATCTTGGCGGTCCCATCGTCCTGAATCCCGAAACCCTGGAGTTTGAGGATCTGGGCCTGTTTGGACCTCTTACTTATGATGTTTCCGAGGAGATCGACGGAAAGCAGTATATGGTGCTGGAAGGCTACGGCCTATACGAGTATGACATTGCCACCAAGACCGTATCCAAGGTTCCCGGCTTCGGTACATCCGGTATCGGCTTCCGTACCGGCAGTCAGAACTCCTTTGGCAAGACCCTGGTTACCCTGGATGGCGATCCCTGCCTGTTTACCTACTCTACCGGCTCTGGCGGTGCGCCCAGACTGTTCAATCTGAACACTCAGGAATATGTTGCCTGGGATGACCTGGTGGTCCACGGAACAGGCGGCGCGGAGATCCGCGGCTTTACCAACGGTCCTGAGGGTTCTAATCAGCTCTATATGGGCGGCTGGAACACCGATAACTGTGCTGTTTTCAACACAGAACTGGGTCAGATCGAATACTATTACAAGACCGGCGGACAGACGGATATTCAGAGATTTTATGAGGGTAAGCTCTATGCGGGTAACTACTCCTCCACCACCCTCAATGAGATCTACCCCAACCCGGAAGACACATCCCTGCCTGCCACCAATGATATTATCCAGCGCTGGAGGCTGGATCATGAGGAGACCGGACAGAAGCGCATCCACGCAATGACCGGCGGCGACGGCTATGTGTTTGCCGGAACGACCCCGGATTCTAACCTGCTGGGCGGTGCAGTGGTGGTATACGATACCCGCACCGGCCGCTGGCAATACGAACGGAATGTGATCCAGGATCAGACGGTCAGCGGTCTGGCATACAGTGATCAGATCCTGTGTGGACTTACCAGCATCGGCGGTGGCTCCGGCGCTGTGGCAAATCCGGATGACTCTGCTGTTATCTTCGTTTACGATTACGAGAATATGAAACGGGATGCAGTTCTCGATCCCAGAGACTACATTACGGGCATTTCCGGAATCGTTCCCTTTGTGGCAAGCATCGAGCCGGACCCCGTAGTGGAGGGTCGCTTCTGGGCGATCGTTTCGGAGGTGCTGTTCTGCTTCACCTACGATAAGGAAGCAAAGACCTTTGATATCCAGGAGGTCATTACCTTCTCCACCACCGCTTACGACACCTCCGGCGCCGGTGCTTCCGGACACAGCTTCCCCATTTTGTTCGATACAGAAGGAAATAAGATCTATGCCTCCTTTGGCACGACTGCAGGCTTCCAGTGCATTGAGCTGGAGGATCTGAGCGCACCTCTGGGCAGCCTGAAGGTCGTAAGCAATGCCCGCTTGATGGATGAAACACCTTCCTATTACCTGATGGGTGAGGACGGCAACATTTACTTCGGTTCGACGAAGAAGGACACCGATCTGGCTATGCTCCCGCTGAATATAACCGAGGAAGACTGGGCAATTGCCGGTGCAGTGGATCAGATGATCCTGGATATCGGCGATGAGATCACGGTGGAATCCGAGGCAGCCATCCGGACCGCCCGTTCTACCTACGAAAATCTGTCCTGGCGGTATAAGGCTCTGATCCAGAAGCTGGAGCTGCTGCAGGAAGCAGAAAGTGATATTCTGGAGCGGAAGA
>CAYLNV010000094.1:0-5035 GCA_964385085.1 uncultured Oscillospiraceae bacterium | reverse complement strand
ATGCCGATGAAGTTATGGTTTCCTCCGCAGGTGCCCTTTGCCTGTCCGCAGAAAACGTTGACGGCAAGCCCGTAGGTGGCAAAGCTCCCCAATTACTAAAAAAATTGCAGGAGACTCTGCTGGATGAATTTATAACCGCAACCAATTGATGTCCAGCTGAGGCTTTTGACGTACAAGCTTTGTTCATGCGGTTTAGGAGGATGTATGCATCCGCCAAAACAACGACCAAACAAAATTTGGTTGATCTGTATATATGTCAGAACTGAAATTGCAAGGTAAATATAGCCACGAAAAATATACAGAGGGATTAATCCACGAAGGTATGCAGGTGCATATGATAGTTCAAATCGTCCGTGAAAACGACGAACTGTGCTTCAAAATAATTGATATGGATATTATAGAATAAAATGGCGCGTAACAACTTTTATTCTATGCCCATATATGCCCCTACATCAAAAAATGTTGGTGCGAGCTTGTAGGGGCGGCTATTAGCCGCCCGCGGGATGGGAAACCCGTTCCCTACATTTTCGTAGGGACACCGCTCCTGCGGTGTCCGCGGACACCCGAGGACGGGTGTCCCTACGATCATTTTACAAATTACGCTGTTCATATCTGTAAAAGGGGAAGTAGGGACACCGCTCCCGCGGTGTCCGCGGACACCCGTCCTCGGGTGTCCCTACGATCATTTTTGCAAATTGCGCTGTTCGTATCTGTAAATGGGGAAGTAGGGACACCGCTCCCGCGGTGTCCGCGGACACCCGTCCTCGGGTGTCCCTACGATCATTTTACAAATTGCGCTGTTCGTATCTGTAAAAGGGGAAGCTTTATACCGCGAGATTTACTTTTGTTCGTCAGTAAATTAAGCGCTTTTATTTTACTACTTCTCTTGCTACCGCAACAAATTCATTCATTACTTTTGAACAATACTTATCACGAAGATGGGCAAGATATAAGGTTCTGCTACATCGCTTGGCCACTTTATACAGCACAACACTTTCCCGAAATTGCCCGTACTTAAAAAAGGTATCCGGCATAAAGGATAAGCCTACTCCTGAATCAGTAAGGGCGTAGGATATATTCAGCTGATCCACGGAAAAAGCAACGTTCGGGTCTAAATGGTGCTCTGCAAAAAGGCCCATAGCCCTATTATGCATATCATTTTCCGGCTTAAGGAGTATAAATTTTTCGTTCTTGAATGTTCTCAGTGGGACAGGTGCAATCGATTCTATATCAATATTCTCAGCATAAATCTGTTTGGGAGCGATCTGGTATTTCTCCAAGCCTTGATTTACCGGGTTTTCTTTGGGGACACAAAGTAAAATATCCTCTTCCAAAAGCGGATATCTCACGTACTTATCGGATGGTTCTATGTTATCCACAACGATATCTACTTGCTCCTGATCCAAGAGCCCAACGAGATTGTAAGAGTTGGCTTCCACAAGTGAAATTGTTATCTTAGGGTGCAAAGCGGCAAACCTGTTTATAATCTTAGGGAGCACATAAGAAGAAAGATAGTTTGAGCCGCCGAGGATTACTTGTCCTGATTCCAGTCCTTGTATATCAAGGACCTCCCGCTTAAACTGATCCTCGGCGCGAATGATCTTCTCGGTGGCAACAATATATGCCCGTCCCACTTCTGTAAGGCGGATGCCACCGCCTCTTCTTTCAAAAAGATCTTCTCCGATTTCCTTTTCTATCTTTTTGATAGCTGCGCTCAAAGAAGGCTGGGAGATAAAAAGTTTTTCCGCCGCCTTAGTAAAACTGCCCTCTTCATATAAGGTATATACATATCGAAAATTACGAAACATAATGCCCGACCTCTATAGTTTTTTTCTATTGATTCTATAGCTTCAAAGTATTTGACTATAATATAACATCCTGTTAGGATATACACAAGATATTTTTTACAAGGGTGATTTTTGTGGTCAAAAAAGTCAAGAGGATATTAAGCTATCCGGCGGTCGCGGCGATCGCATTTCTGGCAGCACTCAATTATGTTTTATTTGTTTTTCCCAATAAATTTGCCCCTGCGGGCATTGACGGAATATGCACGATGATCCAGGATGCTCTGCATATCAATATGGGCTATCTGTCGTTTCTGATCAACTTACCCCTGATCGTTGCGGCATTTATTGTTCTGAACCGGGAATTTGCCCTGAAGAGCACCATTTTTATTGTTGCCTTTTCTTTGTCGATGGTTTTGCTGGAAGCATTGGATCTGTCAGCCTTTTCCTATCACACAACCACCGGCACAAGCATTGTTCTGGCTCCGGTGGCTGCGGGAACCCTTCGGGGGTTACTGTATGTTTTCACCTTAAATCTGAACGGTTCTGCCGGTGGCATTGATATTATATCTGCCCTCATTAAGCACAAGAAACCCCATTTGAATTTGATGACCATCATCTTCTTTATCAATATCCTCATCGCCGTCAGTTCTTACTTTGTGTACGGCCATTCTATGGAGCCGGTCATCTGCAGCATTGTATATTCCTTTATCACCAGTTCCGTTTGCAGCAGGATGCGTTCCTCCAAAAATGAAACGGTGAAATTCGAGATCATTACCCAAAATGCGGAAGCGCTTTGTGCAGATATTATCCATAAGCTTCATCAAAAAGCCACCATCATCTCTGCACAGGGTGCCTATTCCAAGGAAAGTACCCGGGTCGTTTTATGTATTGTGAGAAAAGAAAAAGCACCTTTCGTGGAAGAATTACTGCTTCACTACCAAAACTGCACGGTTTTCAAAAGCATTGTAGACGATTCCTTGGCAGGCATTGCATATAAATAACAAGTGTACCGGAGGTCCACTATGTACGATATCATTATAAAGAACGGAAAAATTATTGATGGCACAGGAAGTCCTGCTTTTGACAGCGACTTGGCGATCAAAGACGGAAGAATCGTCTGCATTGACAAAAACATTACCGGAGGCAAAAAGGTCATAGATGCCAGCGGTCTTGTGATTATCCCGGGATTTATCGATTCCCACAGTCACTCTGACTTAACCGTGTTTTCCGCCCCCGGACAAGCAGAAAAGGCAGAACAAGGCATTACCACCAGCATTGGCGGTAACTGCGGCACAAGCAACTGGCCTGCCCGTGAAAACGGAAAGATCATCTACCCAAGCGCTATGCTTGCGCAGGCGGCGCAGGTACCGCAAGGCTCCAATCTCGCCACATTCGTTGGCCATCGCGCGTTGCGCCGCACAGTTATGGGTATGGAAAAGCGAAGTGCCACCCAAAGAGAACTGGAGCAGATGGGCGATTTGCTTCGTGACGGCATTCAAGCCGGCGCACTGGGCGTCTCTTTCGGCCTGATCTACACCCCCAGCTGCTATGCCCAGACTGAGGAACTGATTTATCTTGCCAAAGTTGCAAAAGAATGCGGCGGTATGATTTCTGCCCACATTCGCAGTGAAGCGGACAATCTGGTTGAGGCGGTGGCTGAGATGATCTCTGTTGCCAAGGCAGCCGATGTACGCACTGTATTCTCCCATCACAAGGCAATGTTCCGGCAAAATCATGGAAAAGTGAACACTACACTGGCAATGATCCAGCAGGCAATCAAAGAGGGTGCTGACTTATACTGCGATGTATATCCCTACATCGCATCTTCCACCACTTTGGCAGCCCGTTTTATCCCGGATGCCTATGTGAACGATCATTTACCTGAATATATGACAGATCCTAACCTCCGCAGTGAATTTAAGGCACTGAACCTTCAAAAGTGGGGCGAGGATTTGTCCTGGGTGCAAATTAATATGTGCAGCGCTTACCCTGCATATAGCGGTCTGGCTTTGACGGATGCAGCGCAACTGCACGGCAAAGATGTGTACGAGACCCTATTCGATATCCTTGCGGCACAACCCCAGTGCAATGCTTCCTTCTTCTCTATGTGTGAAGAGGATGTGGAAACGGTTATGGCTTGGGAGCGTACAATGATCTGCACCGATTCCTCTGTAGCCGGCAATAAAATCGCCTATCACCCCCGTCTGAGAGGTTCCTTCCCCCGGGTGCTTGGCAGATATGTCCGCCAGCGCAATGTGGTGTCACTGACCGAAATGATTCGGAAAATGACCGCTTTGCCTGCCAAGGTATACGGACTGGAAAGCAAGGGTCTGATCGCCGAAGGCTATGATGCAGATATTTGCGTATTTAACCCTGACATGATCATTGACCGGGCAGATTATCTTGATAATACCAAACGGGCTGAGGGGCTTCATTATGTCTTTGTAAGCGGTCAGCTGGTGGCTGAGAATGCGATTTATAACGGCGCCACCCCCGGCAAAGTGATTTTAATTAAAAACGAGGTCTCACAATGAAAAATCTTGGATATTACAACGGTGTATACGATGAACTGGAGAATATGTCCATCCCGATGAGTGACCGCGTGTGCTTTTTCGGCGACGGTGTTTATGATGCCACATATAGTCGCAATTATAAAATCTTTGCGGCAGAGGAACATATTGACCGTTTCTTTAACAGTGCAGCATTTCTGCAAATCAACCTGCCCTGCACCAAGGAAGAAATGAAAACACTGCTGTGTGAAATGGTGTCTAAAATGGATACCGGCAATAATTTCATTTATTTTCAGGCGACCAGAAGCTGTGACCCGGTAAGAAATCACACTTATTCCGAAAATGCAAAGGCAAATATTTGGATCAACATCTATCCGAAAGAAATTCTGGATGTTTACAAAAAAGTCAGCCTGATCACAATGGAAGACACCCGCTTTTACCACTGCAATATCAAAACGGTGAATTTGATCCCCGCGGTTATCGCATCCCAGAAGGCAAAAGAAGCAGGCTGTTTTGAAGCGGTTTTTCACAGAAACGGCAGAGTTACGGAATGTGCCCACAGTAATGTGCATATCCTGAAGGACGGCTGCCTGATCACCGCACCTACGGACAATCTGATTTTGCCCGGCATTGCCCGGAAACATATTATCAAAGCTTGCGGGCAATTGGGAATTCCCGTTGCAGAGCGTCCCTATACACTCGATGAACTGTTTGATGCCGATGAAGTTATGGTTTCCT
>CAYLNV010000093.1:0-5056 GCA_964385085.1 uncultured Oscillospiraceae bacterium | reverse complement strand
CTTTCTTGGTAAAAGCGGAAAACCCCTGGACCGCAGCAGCATCTGGCGGCAGATGCCATGCATGCCTTCGATTACCGCTATGTTTCCTCCGGTAGGATCATCGTACGCGAGGCTGAGGCCGGCGAGACACTGACCACTCTGGATGGCAATGTGCGGGATCTGAAGCCCGGTATGCTGGTGATCGCAGACGAGGATCGCCCCATTGGCCTTGCAGGCATTATGGGCGGAGAAAATTCCGAGATCATGAACGACACCACCACTGTGGTTTTCGAGTCTGCTAACTTCGACGGCACTTCCATTCGTCAGACCGCCCTTGCGCTGGGTATGCGTACCGACGCTTCCGGTAAGTTTGAGAAGCATCTGGACCCCATGATGACTGTTCCCGCTGTCGAGCGGGCCTGTGAGCTGGTCGAGCTTCTGGAATGTGGCGATGTTCTGGACGGTATGATCGATGTGATCAACTATGTGCCTCAGCCCAAGACCGTGCTGCTGGAGGTGGATAAGATCAATGCACTTCTGGGCACAAGCATCCCTAAGGAAGACATGGTCTCCTATCTGAATCTGCTGGAGATCCCGGTAGAAGGCGACCAGATCCTTGTTCCCTCCTGGCGTCCTGACCTGAAACTGATGGCAGATATTGCCGAGGAGATCGGCCGTTCCTATGGCTATAACGAGATCCCCACGACCGATTTCAAGACCTCCACCCAGGGCGGTTATTCCCCCATTATGAAGCTGGAAGCAAAAACCGGTTCTGTGTGCCGTGGACTGGGCTACAGTGAGATCATCACTTATTCCTTCGTTTCTCCCACGATCTTTGATCAGATCCGACTGCCGGAGGACTCTCCCCTGCGTAATACCCTGAAGATCCAGAATCCTTTGGGTGAGGACACCTCTGTTATGCGTACCACCGCCCTGCCCTCTATGCTGGATATTCTCTCCCGGAACAACGCTTATCACAACAAGTCCGTAAAGCTTTATGAGCTTGCAAAGATCTATCTGCCTGTGGAGGGTCAGGTCCTTCCGGAAGAGCCGAAGATCCTGGTTCTTGGCAGCTACGGCGCCGGGGAAAGCTTCTTCACCCTCAAAGGCGAATTGGAGGCTATGCTTGCAACTCTGCGGATCCGCAAGGCAAGCTATGCGGCTGACAAAAACAATCCCAGTTACCACCCCGGCCGTTGCGCCAAGATCACCATTGACGGTGTGGATGTGGGCTATATCGGTCAGATCCATCCTCTTGTTGCCAAGAATTATGGCATTGAGAGTGAAGTATACTGTGCTGAGATCAACTTCAATCAGTTATTTGCGCTGCAGCTTCCTGAGCCTACCTATGTTCCCCTGCCCAAGTATCCCACTGTTTCCAGAGACCTGGCCATCGTTTGCGACGAGAATGTAACAGTCGCACAGGCAGAGGCTGTGATCTCCGAAGCTGCCGGCAAGCTCCTGCGGAATATCCGTTTGTTTGATATTTACCGCGGTGTAGGCATCGCAGACGGCAAGAAAAGCCTTGCTTTTGCTTTGGAGCTGCGTGCGGATGATCGCACGCTGACCGATGCAGATTCCGAAAAGGTCATTACCAACATTCTGACCGCTCTGAGCGAAAAACTGGGCGCAGTCCTTCGTTAATTGTCAATTTTTATAAATTTTCTGTTAAAGGACTTTACACCCCGACAAAATTGGGATATAATATGTTTAATATTCGGAAGGAGGTCGTTCCCATGACGGAAAGTACCAAAAATACCATCAAGTTCACCGTACCCAGTGATGACAAGGATAATATGCGTCTTGTCCTTCGGAGTGTGTTCGACGCTCTGAATGAAAAAGGCTACAATCCCATCAATCAGATCGTCGGCTACCTGCTTACAGAAGACCCCACCTATATCACCAACTACAACAATGCCAGAAGCATGATTTGTAAGCTGGATCGGGATGAGCTTCTGCAAGAGCTTGTTCGCCGTTACTTGGCCTGATACACTTTAACCCCGCCGGGAGGCTTTGCCACCGCAAAAGCCTCCCGATTCCATATTTCAGGAGGTACCTATGTCCGAAGAACTTAACGGTCTTATTTACAAAGGTCATCCGCTGATGCGTAAGGATAACCTGATCTACTACGGCTCTATGGCCGATTCTCACATCGTCATGCTCCAGATCATGGAGACAAAGACAGTCAACGACACCGAGATCGCCACCCGCGTTTCCGTTCAGCTTCAACTGACCGATCCGGCAGCAAAAAGCCGCGACCGGATCGTGAAGAAAGGCGAAAAAGCCGGTCTTTACACTGCTTTGGATTTTGGCTGTGTCTGGCTGGAAAGAGCCCTGGCCGGTAAATAAATATCATATTTTGTGCAGCGCTTCGATCGTGAAGCGCTGCACTTTTTGTTATAAATCAGCTTATGCCGCACATACTACCAAAAAACAGGAAGGTGAAGCAATGGCAAGTCAAAAACGCGGCAGGCAGAGTTTTGCGTTATCTGTGCCCCCTGTCATTACAGCATGGGCAAGCGTTGCAGGAAAAAAAGAATCAGAAGGACCTCTGAAGACCACCTTTGATGTGATCGAAACCGATGCCTACTTTGGTCAAAAAACCTGGGAGCAGGGCGAAAAACAAATGCAGGCGATCGCACTGGAAACCCTTGCCAGGAAGGCAAATATGCGAAAAGAGGATTTTGGACTTGTATTCAGCGGTGATCTGCTGAATCAGTGTATTGGTTCATCCTTCACACTGCGAAATATGAACATTCCGCATTTGGGATTGTACGGAGCGTGCTCTACCATGGCGGAAAGCCTTTTGATGGCATCTATGGCTGTGGGGGGCGGCTTTTCTGATAAAGTCGTAGCGATGACCTCCTCTCATTTTGCTTCCTCTGAGCGGCAGTATCGTTTCCCCCTTGGGTATGGCGGTCAAAGAACCCCCACCGCCCAATGGACCGTAACAGGCTCCGGTGCGGCGCTGGTTTGCAGCGAAGGAAGCGGACCGAGGATCACCGCCTGCACCATCGGAACTGTAACAGACCTGGGCATTAAGGACGCAAATAATATGGGTCCTGCTATGGCCCCGGCAGCACTATCCACCATTCGGGCTCACTTTGATGATATGAAGGTCAGTGCTGAGGATTTCGATCTGATCGTAACCGGTGATCTGGGACAGTTGGGCAAGGATGTTCTGCTGACCTTAGCCCAGCGGGAGGGCATCAGCCTTGGCGGTAAGCTTGCAGACTGCGGCACGCTGGTGTTTGATATTCTGGAGCAGGATGTTCATTCCGGCGGTTCCGGGTGCGGGTGCAGTGCGATCACCCTTTGCGGCTATCTTCTGGAAAAATTAAAGACCAAAAAGCTAAAAAAGATCCTGTTCTGCGGAACAGGTGCGTTGCTCTCCCCCACCTCGACCCAGCAGGGGCTGCCGATCCCCGGTGTATGTCATGCCGTATCCATTGCAGGAGGATAAGAAAATGGATTATTTGAAAGCATTTTTGATAGGCGGTCTGCTCTGTCTGATCGGACAGATCCTGATCGACAAAACGAAGCTTACACCGGCAAGGATCTTAGTGAGCTATGTGGTCGCGGGTGTGCTATTAGGTGCGATCGGTGTTTATGGACCTCTGGTGGAATTTGCAGGGGCAGGCGCGACCGTCCCCTTGACCGGCTTTGGCAACAACCTTGCAAAAGGTGTCCGGGAAGCAGTGGATCAGGATGGCTTCATCGGTATACTGACCGGTGGCTTAAAGGCAAGTGCCGGTGGTATCACTGCGGCTATCACTGCCGGTCTGATCGTAAGCTTGATTTTTAAAGCAAAGGATAAATCCTGATATTCAGGGCAATCTATTTCCAGCGGCTGAGCCGCAGGAAATACAGGAGGAACAGACAATGAATAACCAGAATCAGAACAAGAACCAGAATCAGAATCAGAATAAGACTCAGAACCAGAACAAGAAGCAGAATAAGACACAGAACGATACTGACTGCCGCTAAACGGAAAGACCCGTCGAGGAGATCCTTCGACGGGTCTTGCTTATTCCACGGTAACAAACCGATTTAAACGGAAGAAATAAAGCTGGGCAGACTTTACCGGCTTTTGGTAAATGCGTTCCAGTGCCTCGGCATAGATCAGAACCTGCTCACGGTACTGCAGTGCGGTTTGCATGAGCGTTTCCTCTGTAACCTTGTTTGTCTTAAAGTCAATAATGGTTATGCCGTCGGGCTCAACCAATGCGCAGTCTACAACACCCTGCAGCAGCACCTGTTCCCCTTCCATCCCAGGAACATAATTTGCTCCGTTGTCTAAAATGGAGAACTTAAACTCCCTGAGCACCATATCTTCCCCACACAGCCTTCTTCCAAGCTCTGTTGCAAAGAACGCGGCAATTTGATCGCAATTGATCAGGTGCGCCTGCTCGACAGTCAAAAGTCCCTGTGCCACAAGCCGTTGTATTTCATCCCGCACGCTTGCTGCATCGTTGCAGGCCTTGTACCGGATGTACTGCATCAGGGTATGATGTGCCGTTCCGTAATCCGCTCCGGAATGTTCCTGCTGAATAAAGGTTGGCTTTCGGAACTTTCGTACTGTATAGCTCTGCTTAGTGTTTTCCACTGCCTCCTGATCCTTTATGCGCCCCTTTAATTGGGTAGCCGTCTGTTTTGACGGTGTCTTTGCAGCAGCACCGTGGGGATAGGCAAAGGAAAGGTCCTGCTTGAGCCTTGCAACGGTCTGTGCAGATACTCCCTCTGCCAGGATCTCAGGATCGATCATAGCGGTTTCTTCCTCTTTGGCTTCAACAACCCGGATCAGCCATGCAGGCGCACGGAATGAAGCTTCGGAAACAGGGCCGCTCAGCGCAAAGAACTCCCCTGCTTCTGTTCGGCTCATAGCTGTTTGCAGGATCCATTCACCCGGACAGACCACCTGACCGGTCATCAGCTCCCCGGTGCATAAGCGACTGCGCAGGGCAATATCCTCCAGATCAGATTCCAGATTTTTAACAGCGTAGGTCATGATCAGCCGGTCCTTTGCACGGGTCATTGCCACATACAAAACCCGCATGTCCTCGCTGATACTATCTGA
>CAYLNV010000092.1:0-5074 GCA_964385085.1 uncultured Oscillospiraceae bacterium | reverse complement strand
ACGGTTGCATCGGCAGAGAGGCTCTCGCTGACGGTGATGGTAAAGGTGGCCGTCTGGGTCACGCCGCCCTCGGTATAGGTGACGGTGACGGTCTGCTCACCGGCGGTGTTCATGTCATAGCCGGACAGGGTGTAGCCGGTGACAGCCTTGGTGGAGCCGTCACTGTAGGTTGCAGTGACAACCAGACCATCGGAGGAGAATTCTTCGCCCACGGTGTAGGCAGTCTTGGTGGGGGCAGTGGTCACAGCGATGGAGGACAGGGTGACAGTCTCAGCGGCCTGCTCCTCGTAGAAATAGACATTGTACCCGCTTGTACTGCGGTTCATGGCCCAAACATCGTCATAATGCAGGTAGGAATTAGAATTAAAAATTCCTTCATAGTACAGAGCATTCGTGCCGGCAGTCCAGTCAGAACCACTGGAGGTATCGAAGGACAGGTCGTAGCCCAAACTGCTGTTCAAACTGCAATTGAGGTAGTAACCGCCATTGACGCTCTGGAATTTCATGCCGGAGGAAGCAGTCCAGACGATGGAATTGTCAGAGGTCTCGATGTAGGAAGCCGTAATGCTGTCTGTAGCTGCATTCACAGTCACAGCAGTGCCGGTGGTGGTATTCTCCTTCAGTGCATAGACTTCACCGGAGTTGCCGCTGGCAATGATATAGTTCTTGCCTGCGGTGGGCGTGGAGACCAGCACATAAGTCTTAGCCTCCTCGCTGGTGGCGGTGGTGCTGATCGCACCTTCCAGCACAGTAAGGTCATCGGTGGTGGGCAGGGTGGATACGCTGGGGGCAGCGTTGGTGTCAATGCCGGTGGCAAAGACGTTCATGGGCAGAAAGCCAAGTACCATGATGAAGCACAGGACCAGGCTTACCGCTCTTTTTACTCTTTCCATAATGATTTCCTCCTTGAATCTCTTCAAGATTTGTGAAACAGTCCCGAAAGACTACTTCACTATTATATCAATTTACATTATACGATGACATATTGTGTTTGTCAATTCAAATCCTTACAAAATATTGGGGGTTTTTCAGGAAACTTACAGGAAGGAAACAACAGCGGCCTCCCTTTGGGAGGCCGCCGGAGGGATCAGTCCTTATCGTATTTTCCGCTTCCATAGCCGTAGCCATAGCTGTTACTATAGCCGTAGCCATAGCCGTTGCCGTAGCGGTAGCTGGAGCTGGCCAGGTTGCCGACGACGCCGTTGAGCGCACAGCCGATCATGGGCAGGCCATTGTCCGTCAGCAGACGGACGCCATCCAGAATCTGGTCCCGTGAGGCGTAGTCCTGGCGGATCACCATCAGCGCACAGTCGGCAAAATCGGAGATCTCCGCCGCATCCACCAGCAGGGAGCTGGGCGGCGTATCGAGAATGATATAGTCAAAGGTCGTGCGGCAGGCCGTCATCAGCTCATGAAAGGCCGCCTTTACGCCGACATCCTTGAAATCCACATTCGCCAGCATTCCGTAGAGATGGCGGACCGACGTCTTGTTCATCAGATCATTCGCCGTTATCTTTCCATCGATAAATTCCCGGACCGTGTGGCCCTCCTCTTTTCCAAGGGCCTTGAAGGTCGAGGCAATGTATGCATCGCAGTCCACCAGCAGGACCGTCATTCCCCTCTGGGCAAAGGAGATCGCCAGGTTGACCGCAATGGTGGTCTTGCCCTCGCCGGGGGTGGCGCCGGATACCATGAGCACCTTCTTCTCCTGCTGATCCATCTCCTTCTGCACATGCATTTGCAGAAGACGCACGGATTCGCCGAAGCCGAACTTGCCGTTGTCCTTGTGGACCAGGGGGAAGCCGGTACTGCCGCCCACGACCTTCGTGGCCGGGATGATGCCCAGACACTGGAAGTTCAGGGTGCGCTTGAGCTCGTCCTCATTGTGGATGGTCCGGCGAGTCAGTGTCAGCAGCAGTATGAACAGCGCCCACAGCAGAACACCGGCAGCCGCTCCCAGCAGCATGGACCCCTTCAGATCCAGATCGTAGACCGGCTGCGTCGGAACGCCGCTGTCATCCAGGATCACCAGATCCGTCGCACCGACCACATAATCCGCTACCTGGGGATAGCACTTGATCATGGCCTGCAGCACCAGGTAGGCATATTCCGGATCCGAGTGGCGCACACGCATGGTAAAGATATTGGAATTTTCCAGAACCGTCGTGGTGATCGTCGGGATCGATCCTCCCCCCAGATATTCGCTGACCTGCTGGCGCAGGATGT
The DNA here is from genome assembly GCA_964385085.1 of uncultured Oscillospiraceae bacterium. Lineage (GTDB taxonomy): Bacteria > Bacillota > Clostridia > Oscillospirales > Oscillospiraceae > Faecousia. The sequence continues at coordinate 2,848 of CAYLNV010000092.1, read as the reverse complement.
TGCTGCGCAGGATATAGGGAAACGTTGCATTGAGCTGGGAGGCAGTGGCATTGTTGAAGTCCTTCAGGGAGCCATACAGGGGGTTGGAGACCTTCACCGTAAAGGAAACCGACGCCTCATAGGTGGGCGTGTATGCCCGGTAGCCGGAATATCCCAGCACAACCGAGCAGAGGACCGCCAGCACAATGGCTGCCGCCCAGAACTGCTTTGCGTAGCGCAGCCAGATGCGGAACATGAAGAACAGATCAATCTTCTGGACATTCAGTTCTTTCTCATCCATCGTGACCCCTCCTTATTCCTCAGAGATTTTTTTCGTATAGAGACCGTATCGGCCGTATTTTCCGTATTTTCCATAGTTTGTGTACCGGCCGTAGCCCATTGAATAGCCTTCACCGGAGAAGAGCCCGGTGGAGATGACATTGTTCAGCACGCAGCCCAGCATCTTTGCTCTGCCTCGCTGGAGATCCGCTATGGCCCGGTTCAGATCCGTGGTGTAGACACCGTTCTGACGGACAACCAGCAGACTGCCATCGGCATATTCCATGACCGTCTCCGGATCGGGCGCAACGGCCATGGGCGGCATATCGATGACCACGAAATCATACCGCCTGCGGGCCTGCTCAATCAGGTCGGGCAGACCGGCGGAGCCCACCAGGTCTGTGGCGTCCTGGGGCTTGCTGTGCTTGGCGAAGAGCATATCCAGACGGCTGAGCTTGTCCGTTTTGACCGCATCCTCCAGCTTTGCATTACCGCTGATCACATCCTGGGTCCAATACCGAGGCACTTCATGCTCCATGATCTTTCGGCAGGCAGGCTTGCGCAGATCCAGGTCGATCAGCAGGACCCTTTTGTACTTCTTGGACATGGCCAGAGCCAGATTGGCAGAAACGGTGGATTTGCCCTCGTTCTCCATCACGCTGGTGACCATCAGGACCTTGCCCTTATGCATATGCTGCTCCACCCGGCGGCGAAGCTTGCTCATGGTCGTCACATAGCGGAAGGCCGTCTCCGGATCGGTGATGAGGATGCTCTTCTTTTTCCGGGTCAGCAGCCGCCTGATGGTGTGCTTTTTCCTTTCATGGTACACCTCGCCCAGGCACCAGCAATCCAGCTTCTGCTCCGCCTCCTGTTTGCTTCGTACCACATCCTTGAAATAGGCCATGACCACGAAGCCCAAAAACAGCACAATGGCAACCACCACCGTGACACGCTTCATCGCACTCATAGAATCGACCCAGTTTGCGGGACTTGTCGGCACCACAGGCGGCTCCAGGACCTCCAGAACGATATCGCCCATGACTGCGTAGGTCACGATATCATGACTTTCCAGCAGCGCATTGATCACACGAAAGGCTGTTCTGGGGTCCTTTGCAGACACCTGGATCGTAAGCAGATTTGTCTCAGGGATCGCAGTGGCAGTGATGGAGCCGTCGAAGGTGTCCATTTCAAGCTCCGCAAGGATGTTGTTGCGCATGACAGAGCTGTTCAGCACCTCGGTGAAAACCGTCGCCAGACGGGTTGTGGAATCCAGATTGTCATAGACGGTCGATGCGCTGTCCCGTGTGGTAAGGACCATCGTCGCACTTGTTTTGTAATACGGCACATAGCCGGTATCCGTATAGACATAGGCGATCATTCCGCAGATCAGAGAAATGACCACCACGATCAGCCATTTTTTTAGCGCATCAAGCACCAAAACAACCGGATCATAAGGCATCAGGGATTGCTCAAAGGGGCTTACTTCCTTTTCCTGTTCCATTACCATCCCTCCATTCTTATTCAACGATCACGATCAGGACGGCCTGACCGGTATATGTCATGAAATTGACGTTCTGAGCCAGGGTATAGGTCACAGCATAGACCCCCGGAACCTGGGTATTGACTTTACCGGTGATGCTGCAGGAAATATCCGAAGGAATGGTCCGGTCCACATCGATGGCCTCACCCCGGACCACAAAGCTCTTGAGGTATCGTCCCGAATCAAAGGAAGCGCCTCGGTTCAGATAGATCAGATAATCCGACAGCTCGACGGAGGCGGTATACCATTCCGGGTCGTAGACCTCCACCGGAAGGACCACCTCAGCACAGTCGCCCAGCTCATTGATGACCTGGAACTGGACCTGGTGAGAGCCCACATTGCTGACCGAACGGGTGTCACTGATCAGTGTGGCATGAACACGGCGGCGAATATCGCCCTCCAGAACATCCACTGCACCAACATAGTCCAGCAGATCAAAGCCGGAGCCGGCTGCAAAGGTCAGAGATCCATACAGTTCAAATTTCGGAGATTCGTAATCCACATAGCGGACCTGACGCTCCAATTTCGATACATTGCCGGAGCTGTCGAAGGCCGCATATGTGACCGTGGTGACGTTGTCGTCTGAAATCCCGTAAATACTTTCCACAAGCAAGGAATCCGTGACGTCGCCATCCACATCATCCACCGCAGTGATGCCCCGCAGAAGTACATCGCTGGCATCTTTCACAGAGATCTCCAGGATCCCCTCCTCCACTGCGATCACAGGTCCGGTAACATCCTTGGTGATGCTCACATAATAATGATAGCCCCAGAACATGCCTATGGCAACGGCAAGAACCGTCAAAAGCAAAATCGTATTCCGTTTCACAGCAAATACTCCTATCTATCCCGCCGCCGGAGGCGGCTTCCCAGTTATCAGCCTGTCCGGGAAAACTGTATATCAACCCAGACTATCCTATTATAATACGTTCCCTGCAAAATGTAAATTGACTTTTTTCACATGCCTTTTCCTTTTTCTCACGGAAAACTGATAAAAACGACAGCCCCGTCGATTGACGGGGCTGGAGACTCATACTGTTTTCAATTTAA
>CAYLNV010000091.1:0-5082 GCA_964385085.1 uncultured Oscillospiraceae bacterium | reverse complement strand
CCGCCCGGAACTCCGATTTCGACGGCTATGACATCCATGAGGGCGACTATCTGGCCATGTACGGCAGTGCCCTGTTCGGCACGAGCAAGGATATTAAGGTGCTGCTGAAGTCTCTGGCTGAGAAGGTCCGGGATGCGGGCAAGGAGTATATCACCATCTACTATGGCGCAGATATCAAGGAAAAGCATGCCCAGAAGGCAGCAGACCTGTTTGCGGACATTTGCCCCGACGCAGATGTGAATCTGCTCAGTGGTGGCCAGCCGGTATACTATTACCTGATCTCCGCAGAATAAGAGAAACAAAGGCGCGTTGCAAAATGATACTGCAACGCGCCTTGATGATATCAGCTTGTGTATGGGAGGGAGTATATGTCGGTGAACAAGCGATCAAAAGGCCGGGTCGGTGAAAAGCTCCGCGGCCTTGCTGCCTATATCACAAAAATGAATATCCCGGTGTATGCCTCCCATGCCAGCTTCTTTATTACCCTGGCAGTATTCCCCATGCTGCTGCTTCTGGTAAGCGCCTTGCGGTATACGGGACTCTCCGTAGACAGCCTGACAGAAATACTGGACGGTGTGATCCCGGCGGCACTGATCCCCTTTATCAAACGGCTGATCCAAAATGCCTATCAAAGCACATCGGGAACACTGCTGTCCCTGTCTGCACTGATGGCGCTGTGGTCCTCCAGCCGGGGGATCTACGGCCTGCATAAGGGCCTGAATTCCATTTACGAGGTCTCGGAAAACCGGGGCTGGCTTTATACCCGTGCTATGAGCGTTGTGTATACGGTGGTGTTTTTGGCTGTGCTGCTGCTGACACTGGTGCTTCATGTGTTCGGCAGCACCATTTTGCAGGTGATCCCCTTTGACACGGGCTCTGTTTGGACATTTTTGGACAGCATCGTGGACCTGCGGTTCTTCCTGCTGCTGATCGTCCAGACGGTGGTGTTCACTGCCATGTATGTGGCCCTGCCAAACAAGCATAACAAGCTGCTGGACAGCTTTCCCGGGGCGGTATTTTCCTCCCTGGGCTGGCTGATCTTATCGGACCTTTATTCCAGATATGTGGAGAATTTTTCAAATTATGCCAATATTTACGGCTCGATCTATGCGGTGGCATTGAGTATGCTGTGGCTGTATTGCTGTGTTTCCATTATTTTCTACGGCGGCGCACTGAATGTGTACCTGATGGAAGAAAAGAAAAACTAGATTTAAGGAAAATTCTGCAATTGTTTATGTTCTGTTCATAAACAGCGTGTATGATACGCAAAAAGGGGGGATCCGGGATGTTTGGATTCGTTATGGCCAGCACAGGGGAAATGAGCAAGGAGCAAAAAACCAGATATTCCGCGGTGTATTGCGGTATTTGCCGGCAGATCCGGGAGCGATCCTCGCAAATGGCCCGGCTGGGATTGAGCTACGATATGGCCTTTCTTGCCTTGCTGCTTATGAGCCTGTATGAGCCGGAGGAGGATTCCGGCAGCAGAGCCTGCAGCCTGCACCCTGTCAAGCCCCGGCCATGGGTGGATAATGAATATATCCGCTATGGCGCAGACATGAATGTGGCGCTGGCATATTACAATGCCATGGACGATTATGAGGATGAAAAAAAGCTGTCGGGAAAGATCATGGCATCTGTTTTCGGAAAGGATCGTCCTGCCATTGCGGAGCGTTATCCCCGGCAGTGTCAGGCCATTAGAGACTGTATTGAACGGCTCAGCCAACTGGAAAAGGATGGGTGCAGCAACCCGGATGAACCGGCCGGTTGCTTCGGAGAGCTGATGGGAGAGCTGCTGGTTTACCGGGAGGATATGTGGGCACCCACCCTGCGGCAGATGGGCAGAGCCCTGGGCCGGTATATTTATCTGGCGGATGCGGCAGTGGATTACCGCAGGGATCAGCGGAAGGGCCGTTACAACCCCTTCCTGGCCATGGGCATGGATCAGGACTGGTCCGCCTGGGATCAGTATTTGATCCTTGCAATGGCTCGCTGCACGGACTATTATGAGCGGCTGCCCCTGGTACAGGATAAGGATATTTTGGATAACATCCTGTATAGCGGTGTGTGGGTGGAATACAGAAGAAGACAGCGGAGACAGAGCAAATCCGCAGGAGGAGAAACATGATCGACGATCCCTACAAGGTCTTAGGTGTCAGCCGGGATGCTTCGGATGATGAGATCAAGCAGGCATACCGACGGCTGGCGAAAAAATATCACCCGGACCGAAATCCCGGTGATGCAGAGGCTGCCAGAAAAATGCAGGAGATCAACGCGGCCTATGAGCAGATCAAGAATCCGGAGCAGGCCCAAGGTCGCCCCGGCGGTCAGGGCGGCTATCAGAGCTATTACGATCCCTTCGGTGGGCCGTGGCAGCGCCAGAGCTATGGCGGTCAGACCGGTGATAATGCCCAGCAGGCTGCTTACAATTATATTCGCTACGGACGGTATCAGGAAGCGCTCAATGCGCTCAATACTGCATCGGAGCGGAATGGCCGGTGGTATTACCTGTCTGCGCTGGCCAACAACGGCCTGGGCAATCAGGTAACGGCGCTGGAGCACATCCGTCGGGCGGTGTCTATGGAGCCGGACAATCTGGAGTACCAGCGTGTGCTGGATCAGATCGAGAACGGCGGCGCGGCATACCGACGGCACGCAGATGATTTTCGCGGCTTCGGTGTCCGGCTCTCTCCCTGTGCGTCCATGTGTCTGTGTTATTTCCTGCAAAGGCTTTGCTGTTATTGCTGAATGAGGGGCGCTGGCGGTTGGGAAACCGGCAGCAGGCCTTGCACCGGCTAAACAAGCCACAATGAACATAATACAAAAGGGCGCGTTGCAAAATGATGCAACGCGCCCTTAAATGATACAAGTATCTGCGTCCTGCGGACGACGAATCGCCCCTGCAAATTCTAACGATAGTTTTTTGAATTTTGCAATCGTGCCAGCTTAGTCCATTAACCGTTAATGTTGAAGTTTGCGCTGAGGATGTTCATGGATTTGCACAGCTTGTGCAGGTAGATGATCGGGCCAATGCCGAACAGGAAAGCGCCCAGGACACCCCAGCCCCAGAACGAGCCGGCACCGAAGCTGTAAGGCAGCTCCCGACGGGTCAGCTCACGGCCGATACGGGCAGAGAGCCTGTGAGTCCAGACGATGGCTGCGATTCCACCGGTAATGGGAGCGATCAGGAAAAACAGCAGGCAGTAGTGCATGGTTTTCTTTCCGTCATAGCGGCCGGCAATGGTGTTGATGTCGCTGGAGATGCCGGAGAACATCACGATGCTGTAAATGCCAAAGGTGATGATGCTCAGCAGGATCGTTTTCAGCCAGCCACGGTTGGTTTTCAGTTGAATGGCGGGTGTGGTTGCTTGTTCGCTCATAATAGTACCTCTCTTTCAAATTGGAATTTGTGCCAAATTCATTATAGAGGACGACTGTGAGCGCTGTCAAGAAAAACTATAAGTCAAAAGCTTGCAGAGCCAGCCGAAACGCACCGTAAGCGCCCGCATCGTTTCCAAGGGCGGCAATTTTAAACTGCACATCCCTGGAGGCATGGAATACATGCTTCAAAAAGTAGGGCCGTGCGCCGTCCAGAAGGACCTGACCTGCTTTGCTGACACCACCGCCCAGGATCACAGCCTCCGGGTCAAGCATGGTGCAGACGTTGGCAAGAAATTCGCCAAGCAGGGCATAGAATCGCGCCAGGATCGCCAGTGCAGCGGCATCCTCGGAAGCGCCTGCATCAAACACATCCTTGCAGGTCAGAGGACTTTTTCCCCGCAGAACAGAGGGGGTGTCGCAGGTGGCAAGATAGTGGCTTGCCAGCCGCACCACACCGGTGGCGGAGCAGTACTGCTCCACACAGCCACGGTTTCCGGATGTATGGACCTCCGGCTCATCCCGGTTGATGATCATATTGCCGATCTCACCGGCAGAGCCACCTGCACCGCAGACGATGCTGCCGCCAATGATAATGCCGCCGCCAACACCGGTGCCCAGCGTAACCATGACCATGTCCTGAAAGCCCTGACCGCTGCCCTTCCAGCACTCGCCCAGGGCAGCAACATTGGCATCGTTGCCAGCCTTCACGGGGAAACCGGTCAGATCTGCCAAGGCCTTCTCCACATTGAACACGCCCCAGCCAAGATTGATACAGCAGTTCACATTTCCCTTGCGGTCCACCGGACCGGGAACACCGATGCCGATGCCGATAATGCTTTCTTTTGCAATATGGTTCGCTTCCAGATAAGAGGTGATGGAAGCGGCAATATCCGGCAGGATCTGAGCGCCGTTATTTGCGATGACAGTAGGGATCTCCCATTTGTCCAGAAGCGTTCCCTCCTGATCAAAATAGGCAAGCTTCACGGTCGTGCCACCTAAGTCTACACCAAAGCCGTATTGCATAAAAACCTCCGGTTTTTTAATTGTTAATTGTCAATTCCAGATGCGGATACATTTATTATAATCCCTGGCGCCTGAAAAAGCCACTGGGTTTTGCCATTTTTTGAAAATTTCAGAAACTTTTCGCCTGGGTCTTGCGTTTAGGCCCGTTTTGCTGTAACATAGTATCAGCACCTGAAGAACATAATTCTGAAAGGATGGATACTACTTATGATCAAGGTTGATATTTCCAATGTTTGGGGACAGCTTTCTTTGCCGGATCTTCTGGCAGTGGAGAAGGAAGTGTTTGCCGCACATCAGACCCTGACAGAAGCCAGTGGTGAAGGAAATGATTTTCTGGGCTGGCTGGACCTGCCCACGGAGCAGGAGACGGATGAGATCCGCAGGATCCGTGCTGCCGCAGACCGGATCCGGGAAAGCTCCGATGTGTTTGTGGTCATCGGCATTGGCGGAAGCTATCTGGGACCCCGGGCAGCCATCGAGCTGATGCAGGGCTGCAACCATAACATCGGCAAGGGCAAGGGCAACCCCCAGATCTATTTTGCAGGCAACGGCTTGTCCACCCGGGCTTGGAACGAGCTGCAGAGGCTGCTGGAGGGCAAGGATTTTTCCATTGCCATTATCAGCAAGTCCGGTACGACCACCGAGCCGGCCATCGCAACCCGTGCGCTGCGCTGGATGCTG
>CAYLNV010000090.1:0-5082 GCA_964385085.1 uncultured Oscillospiraceae bacterium | reverse complement strand
ATTAAGACGCGAATTGCATTAAATTTTAAAAACGTACTATTTGTTGACTGTAAAAACCCTTGGTATTACTCACTTTTTACTTAAATCCTATAAAACAACTCACACCAACTGAGTAGCTATAACGGATCTCGTTATGGCTGCTCCTTTTTTATTTTAGTTATGCCAAGGGGCTGTAAAGAAGCAACAAAATTAAAAATTCGCTAAAATATTCCCCGCAAAAGAAGGATGTATTTCCTATCTTTTGCGGGGAATTTGCAACTTTCTGTTGGGGGGTGATTTGGTGAAACGGGAGTACTTTGCAGCGGATTCATATGTAACTGGTGTAACGATAAAAAGGCTAAGAGAGGAAAAAGGACTCACCCAGACAGAACCTGCGGATATCAGTTTGATCGAACCTCTTGCCAATACACTTTCTGTTTCGGTAATCGAACTAATGACAGGGGATAACGTTATCAATAAAAACAAATCATCCAATATATTGCGTTCGAAATGTTTCCGTTGCTGTTTGTGGTGATTTCCAGAATCTGCCGGCTTTATGAATTATTAAAAATCAAAATCCAGACCTACATACTGCAGTTCCTGCAAGTATGCATCCGCTTTTTCTGCGGAGCGGGCTTTCATGCTTGATTGCGCAGCCTGAATATTCTTCCGACGGAACAGAAGCACAGTGATCCAGCGTATGGGCCAGAATACAGGCAGCAGATAAGGGGCTTTTTCCAGTACTGGGTATCGATTTTTCAGAGACTTCACCGGGGGGAATATGGCTCTGCAAAACTTCAGTACCTTTGCCTTCTGTCTGGAACCGGCCAGATGCTCGTCCTTAAGCATCTCTGCGAGCTGGTAATTCTGCTGACTTGCCCAGCATCCGCCACTGCATATATAGTTTGACATCAAGGTGGATTTTTCGTCCAGGGTGCCGTCTTCGAACCAGGCTGCAATCATTCTTTGCGTGTTGTCAAAGAATTCACCTAGCTTCAGACTTGTGAGCTCTGTGCGTATATAAGCCATATCCATATTGGGATATGCACGCAGATAAATCCACAGATCCACCAGCTGACGCAGGCCAATGCCACCGGCACGGTAATGCTTTGCATAATGGACAAACAAGAAAATATAATGGTCCTCTTCCCGGTAGGTATAGCGACAGTTGTTGTATGGAATTGCTTTGGACCAGCCATCGCCATAATAACGCTTAAAATCCAAATTTCTCTGGGACATCAGCATTTTGTGTAATTCTATATGAAACCAGGGATGACTCCAATGCAATTCATGACCGGTAACTTCGCCCTCCTGAAAACCAAGCTGTTCCATCACGGGCTTGATCTTATCATACTGTTCCATACGAATGAGGATATCCGCATCGCCCATTACGCGCGCTGCCGGCTGGGGATAAAGGGGCTTGAGGATCGTACCCTTCAGCGGCAAATAGTCGATGCCGTTCGCCTGGAAAGCGTCTTCCAGCCGCTTGAGCATCTGCATTTGCCGGTCATGACGAATAATATCTCCATAATAGTGCTGAAACAATTCCTTCATAGCACTGCACTGCTTGTCGATCCCGCATTTTACCGCGCCTTCGTAGGCTAAGCCGATAATTTTGTGGCGGCGGATCATATCCACAGCATCTTCAATTTGGAAACCTTCCGGCAATGGGTAGGTGTTGCCGGTGATCGCTGCACGGATCAGCGTCAAAGTGCCTTTTTGTAAAGCGTCCATTTTAGCCTCCTTATGGCTTGTTTTTTGTAGTATAGCATAATATCCTCGATTTTTCAATATGACATTGGCAGAATACTGGAAGGAAAAAGGAATACTGGAAGGAAAAAGGAAATAGGGTATTGCTTTTTGGCTGTATTTCATGTAAAATGAACATGAATTTCTGTACCCATTTGTAACAGGAGGAAACGAATATGGATAAGAAAAGACGATACATAATCTTAATTGCTGTTGCAGCAGTTGTTTTAATAGGATTGATCATCCTGGCAGTTATTGTCGGTGGCGATAAGCCTGTCGGCGGTGAAGAAACCACCAATGACCAGACAGAAACCACGACCCAGACAGACGAGGACCCCACTAAGGACGGAACGACTGCGCCTGAGGACAGCACGGGTGCGGATACGACCGCAGATCCTACCAGGGAGACCCAGCCGGATGAAACAGACGAGAGCGGAAACGGTTCTGCAAGCAATGCCGATTCCAATAGTAATTCCGGCGGCAAGTCTGATTCCGATGGCAAGGGCAATTCTGATGGCAAGGGCAATTCTGATGGCAAGGGCAATTCTGATGACGAGACTGACTCTGGTGACGAAGCCGACTCTGGCAGCAGCTCTGATGGAAAAACCAGCGCAACGACCCCCACAGAGTCTACCTTCCCGGATGAATATCCTTACAATGTTACTTACAAAGAATATTTAGCCATGTCCAAGGAAGAACAGATAGAGTTCTATAATTGCTTCGACAAAGAAAAGAAGGAATGGCAAAAATGGTATAAAAAGGCCAAGCAGGAATATGAGGACAGCATTATCAAGATCGAGATCGGTAAAGACGGCAACATCGATCTGGGTGGGATCAGTTCCGGCCAGGGCTGACCAAGCAAGAATGATTACAGGAAAGCTGGGATGATATGAATCCTATAATTGAAAAAGATGTGCGGATGGAGCAGCTTATGCCGCTCTTCCGGGAGCGCCTTGCGCAGGGCCAGACGGTGCGGTTTATGCCCAGAGGGATCAGCATGCTGCCCATGCTGCGGCAGGGGATCGACAGCGTGGTGCTCTCGCCATTGCCGGAGAAATTGAAAAAATACGATCTGCCCCTGTATCAGAGGAAAAACGGAAGGTACGTGCTGCACCGTGTGATCGGTGTATCAGATACGTATACCTGCCTGGGGGATAATCAGTTTGTGGTAGAGCCTGGGCTGATGCATGAACAGATGATCGGTCTTGTTACCGCATTTTACCGGGGTGAGAAGTATCACAGTGTTACAGAGCCGGGCTATCAGCTTTACTGCCGGCTGTGGTATCACAGCAGAAAGCTCCGCCATTTTTGGCGCCGGGGTATTAACTGGCTGAAACGGCATTTGAAACGGTAACTCCTGAGCGTGCTGTTCCTAAGCAGTACGCTCAGCTTGCTTTTTGCATACCCTTAGTTTTGACAAAAGGATGGACGATCGATATGAAGAAAAAATGGGGAGCATTTTTAAAGTTGCTGCGCCCCTTTTTGGGCAGGGAGATATTGCTGATCCTTCTTGCGATCATGCAGGCAGTGACGCATGTGATCTTCTCTCTGGTTACAAAGGAAGTGATCGACTCGGCAGTGAGCCGGGACGGGCGGCTTGCTTTTTGGGGAATCATGCTGGCAGCAGTGGTGGGAGCGATATTGCTGATCCATTTGCTGCAGGTGTGGTATTCCGGAAGCACACAGGATATGTGTACAGCAAAAATGCGCCACGCGCTGCTGGCTTCGGCGGTTCACAGCGAAGATATGCGTTTACAGGATTACCATAGCGGCGAGCTGCTGAGCCGTGGCATTGAGGATGTGCGAATCGTTTGCGACGGCATAGTAAATTCCTTGCCTACACTGGCAGGACAGATGGTGCGCCTGGCGGGCGCTTTAATAGCGGTCATGACCATCTATCCCCCCATTTGCCCGGTGCTGTTGGGGGCGGGCGGTGTCCTTGCACTGGCGGCAATGCTGATCCGGCCGGTATCGAAACGCAGATATAAAGCAGTGCGGGAGACGGAAGATCAGGTTATGGCACAAATGCAGGAGAACCTGCACCAACTGGAGCTGATCAAGAGTATTCAGGCAGAGAAGAATATCTTAAAGCGCTTTAATAAAAAACTGAACATAGACCTGAAAACAAAGACCCGTCGCAGACGCTGGACGACTACCTCAAGTATGCTGATCTACTCGATCTCCCAGATCGGTATGGGTGTGCTCCTGTTTTGGGGCGCGGTGCAGGTGGCGGCCGAGGTTCTGAGTTACGGCTCTTTTACGGCGATGCAATCCCTTGTTACCCAGTTCCGTGGTCCGGCGATCGGCTTGTCCGGTCAGTTTTCTAAGCTGGCAGGTATAGAGGTTGCGGCGGCCCGGCTGTCTGAGATGCTAGGCGGAGAAGATCATGCTGTAACGATCAAACAGGAACAGCCCAAGGTCCAGGCGGTGGTCTTTGAAAACGTTACCTTCTGCTATCCCAGCGATACGACCCCTGTTGTAGATCATTTCAGCATTAGCTTGCCCTTGGAAAACTGGTCCTGCCTGACCGGTCATTCCGGGAAGGGAAAATCCACACTCTTCAAGCTGATGCTCGGACTGTATACCCCGCAGGAGGGAAGGGTGTACCTGAAAACCGATCAGGGAGATATCCCCTGCGGAAAGGAAAACCGCCATTTATTTGCCTATGTGCCTCAGGATTTTGCGCTGTTTTCCGGTACGGTGCTGGAGAATCTTCAGTTGGTTGCGCCGGATGCAGATGAAGAAACGATCAGAAATGCCCTTTCAGTGGCGCAGGCAGACTATATCTGGGATCAGACCCACCAGTTGGAGACTCAGGTCCGTGAGAACAATGCCGGCCTTTCAAAGGGTCAACTGCAAAGACTGGCCATTGCCAGAGCAGTGCTGATGGATCGGCCCATTTTCCTGCTGGATGAATGTACCTCCGCATTGGATGCCAAGACAGAGGATAGGGTGCTGCAGAACCTGCAAAAAATGGGCAAGCAGGCCATTCTGGTTACCCACCGCCCGGAGGCAGTGGAAAAGCTGGAAACGGTGGCTTTCGTGTCCATGGAAAACAAATAAAAGGAAAGCGTGATTTCGTGGTTGTGGTAGGCGGTATCTACGATAACCGGCTGCTGGTGATGTCTCCATAAATTTCCTGGTTGCCACTACATCCGCTGATATTGAGGGCGGCGCCGGTCGCATTACCATCGCCGGTGGTGCGCTCAAAGATCTGGATATTTATCTACAAATTAAATGCACCTCCCGGGATTTTGCTCCCGGGAGGTGTCTTAATTAGGCGGGTTATTCAATTTCCAGGTGTCTGCCGACCGGCAGGCGCTGTTCCAGCTTGGGCAGGGTGAGGCGCAGGAC
>CAYLNV010000089.1:0-5105 GCA_964385085.1 uncultured Oscillospiraceae bacterium | reverse complement strand
AAAAGGTTTGGGAGGTAGCTCAAAAATTGAGCTACCTCCCTCATTTTATCAAATTCAAGTTTGACGAACAGATTGCAAATTGACAATGATATATCGCGGCAGCGCGTTAAACTGAAGCTTGCCGCAATTTGGGAAAGCGCACATATCCCTAGGACTGTCCGCGCTTTTTCTTCAAGGCGGCGATGTTGGCATCCACCTGCTTTTTGTGCAGGGGATACCAGAACCACAACACAGCCGCCAGCGCCACAAAGCCGATGGCAGGCACGATGGTGGAAATGGTGAAGATCCCGTTCTTTACCGTCTCTGTTTGAGCAACACCCTCGGCAAGCGCGTTTTCGTTGTAGGAGATCGCAGTCAGAAGCCAGCCGGACAGACCGGAGGCAAGGGCTTGACCCAGCTTCCGGGCAAAGGAATACATGGCATAAACAGAGCCGTCCTCCCGGACACCGTTTTTCAGCTCCGAATAGTCGATCACATCGGTGATCAGCGCCCAGTTCACCATGGAGAACACACCCAGGAACAGCCAAAACAGTGTGGTCATGGCCATAAAGCCGTAGACGTTGGGCTTTAAAAGCCAGATCGCCAGACAGATTGCCGCACCCAAAAGACTGCATGCTGCAGAAACCTCCGCCTTGCCGAATCGGGTGGTTACAGGCTTCGCCACCGCGGCAGCAGCGCCCATGCCTAAGATCATGGTTACAGAGCCAACGCTTTGCATGGAAGCGGCATTGTAGTAATCGGGATATACATAGCTCATCATGTTCTGCATGGTAAGCTGCGCCAGCAGCATGAAGACAGATGCCACGATAATGGAGATCAGCGCCCGGTTATGAAGGGCGCTTTTCAGCATTTGCCCCACAGAAGGCCCTTTTTGCGCAGAAGGGGTGTCTGCCACCACACGCTCAGTACACATTTTGTAGCACAAAAGGTAGCACACCACTGCCAAAACGGAAAACACACCTGCAGCCAGCGCCACATTTCTGCCGGAAAGCACATCCTGAACAGTGCCGTCAGAAAGGGTTACGGTTTTGTAGGCGAACAGGGGAAGGCCCACACCAATGATGAGACCGGCAAGCGTACCGCCCATGGTGCGGAAGGTGGAAAGGCTTGCCCGGTCTCCTGCATCGGGAGAAATGGCAGAAGCCATAGAACCGTAAGGAATGTTGATACCGGTATAGCAGAAAGATCCCCACAGCAGATAGGTAATGACCAGCCATGCTACCCGTGCCCCATAGGACCAGGTCTCGGTAATATTTGCCCCAAGACCGGGGGCATACATCAAAAAGGATGCCAACGCCACCGGAATACACATACGCATGAGCCAGGGCTTGAATTTACCGGCTTTGGTGCGCCTTGCTCCGTCGCAGATCCGACCCATGGTTACGTCAGTGATAGCATCCACAAAACGCGCCAGCATCATCAGCGTGCCCACCACACCGGCAGACACACCCATCACGTCGGTATAGAACTTCATCAGGATGCTGGTTGAGAGGATAAAGGTAAAATCGTTGCCGAAGTCGCCGAACAGGTAGCCCAGCTTATCCCGCATGCCGAATTTGCGGCAGTTGTTGTTTGCCATAGGGAAGCCTCCTTGGTGGATAAATACAGCCTTTTGCATAGCATTGCCAGATTCTGCGCACATTATATAGAAAAAATGAAAAAAAGCCTAGCAGCAAATATTGTGTTTTGAGACATGACTGTAAAAGGGTTTTCTGACCTGATTGGGCAGGTTTCACAAAGACTTGATTATTTTCTGGAATGTGCTAGAATGGAAGGAAGAAAATGGATATTCGGAGAGAAAATATCATGTATAAGGTGTGCAGAACAGAGCAGTCCTATCAGCGGCAGCGCCAGTTGGAGCAGGGGCTTTTAAGGCTAATGCTTAGTACAAGATATGAGGATATTTCCATCAGCGAACTGTGCGAGAGATTGAAGATCCCCAGAAAATCCTTCTACCGTTATTTTTCCGGCAAGGAAGGTGCTTTATGCGCCCTGCTGGACCATACCATGATGGACTTTTACGAGGACAGCGATCACAGCCCGAACATCGGAACACCCATGGGAGATCTGGAGCGGTTCTTCGTGTTTTGGCATAAACGCAAGCCGCTTTTGGATGCCCTGAACCGTAACGGCCTGAGCCAGGTCCTGATGGACCGGGCACTGCTGCTGATCCGACAGGAGGGTCTGTTGCCCAGAAATATCCGCAGCTATGAGGCTGACCGACAGGAGGTGGCACTGGCCTTCTCTGTATGCGGGCTGATGGCAATGATCTTCCGCTGGCATGAAATGGGCTTTCCCATCCTGCCCGGAGAAATGGCGGCCATCGCAGCGGATATGCTCAGCAAGCCCCTGTTTCCGGGATGAGCAGGGCCTGTTAATTGTGCAGATATTGCAAAATGTAAGATTGGCTGTGGATCTGACATTGCATTTTCTGCCTTCTTTTGGGAGATTTTTGTTTTTGTATTGCAAAAAAAGCACGTTTGTGGTAGGGTGGCACTGGAATCCATATCAACAGAAAATGGAAAGGATGTAAACCTGTATGAGTAATCTAACCAGTATGAAGCAACACGGTGCAAAAACAGAGTTTGATGTTTGCCCGGAGGGACAGAAGCTGTATGTCTACAGCAACGTATCTGCAGGTCTTTTGTATGTAGAAACTCCGGAACCTTTGGAAAGCTATGGTATTTATGATGCTGAGGGCAAGAAGATCGACTGCCCCAAGCTGATCAGCAAGCCTTGCGAAAATGGCTTTGTAACCACCTTTGATGCATCTGCCCTGAAGCCCTGGTCTGTTCATGAGCCTGTGCTGTACACCCTGGAAGCAAATGACGAAACCATTCGGTTCGGTCATACTGTGGTCAGCACGATGCAGAATAAGATGGTCCTGCTGAACGATAAGCCTATTTATCTCCGCGGCTATATTCGGGGCATTATTGCCCATGAGCACCCCAATATGACCGGCGGCTCCGATTATGAAGCGGCCTGCAAGAATATCCGTCAGGCAAAGAAGTATGGCTTCAATATCGTCCGCTTCCATACCACGATTCCCTCTGAGGATTTCCTGAGAGCCGCTGACGAGCTGGGTATCCTGATCCATCTGGAGACCGGCTTCCTGTTTGAAAGGACCATTAACCCCGAAACCGGCAGACCCATGAAGCGGGTGCTGGACTTTGGTGAGGGTCGCTGGGAAAAGACTGTCCGCTCTCTGCGCAATCATCCCAGTGTTGCTGTTTTCTGTATCGGCAACGAAATGCACCGTTCTTCCCAGTTCCCGGAGGTCCATGAAATGGTGGCGCTGGGCCGTAAGCTTGCCCCCAATAAGATCATTATGGACAACTGCGGCTGGGGTGAATACGACCGTGAAAGCTCGGATATGTTCATTCAGCATATGGGCTACTATCTGCCCTATGCCCACCACGCAGATATGTTTACTTCCGACTATTGCTGGAAGGAAGATGAATCTGCCTATGATGTGCCCATGAAGCTGATCTCCAAGACAGAGGGCGCAGATACGGTGATCGACCGTTATGCAATGCCCGTTAAGCCGGTTTTGTCTCATGAGGCAATGCACTATGTGGATATTGTGGACTATGCGGCGCTGGAAAAGAAATTTGACGACTTCTGCGAAAAGGTAGGTCCTGAGTATCTGGAGCAGCACGGCATCAAGAAGCCCAAGTACTTTGCCGGCCTTAAGAAGCTGGTGGAAATGAAGGACCTGAAGGACCTGATGCCCGATTACATCGCAGCCACCCGGAAATTCCGTCTGGCCTGCACCAAGATATTCCTGGAGACGCTCCGTATGAGCCATCTGTGCGGCCACGAAATGCTTCAGCTTTCCGACTGCCTGAAGTATGAGAACAAGAATGGTTTTATTGACTTCTTTGACGATGACAAGGGGATCGACGCTGCCTGGGTCCGTCAGATGAACGACGATCTGGTGCTGCTGGCAAAATTCGGTCAGGACCGTATGTACGAGGATGAGGAGATGTTTGTGGAGCTGTTTGCTTCCGATTTCCTGCCTGAGGCCCGGGTCAATGGTGTGCTGGAGGTTACACTGGATGGAGAGGTCATCTACAATGGTGAGCAGTTTGCCCTGGCTGGCGGCCTGCAGCAGCTTGCTACCCTGAAGATCAAGGCAAAGCCTGCAGGCAAGCCTACCTACCGCACTCTGGCTGCCAAATTCGTATCCGGTGATCTGAAGGTTACCAATAGCTGGAAGATCTGGACGTATCCCAGAGTCCGTCCTGATGCTGTTCCGGAAATGAACCTGCAGGATCAGGCATTGGCAGATTACCTGAGCAAGGGCAGCAAGTCCTCCGACCTGTATGTAACAGACGCACTGGACCAGAAGCTGCTGGATAAGCTCTCAGAGGGCAAGACTGCACTGCTGCTGTATCACTACCAGGCAGAGCAGAATACCTGGGATGTGCAGGCATCCATCGAGCGCTTCAAGCCCTGTATCTGGGACCGCGGCAACGGTCTGGGCGGCATTATTGCCAACAAGGCTGTGGAAGAAGCGCTGGGCGATGACCGTTACTTCGACAAGAATGTGCAGCCTTTGCTGGATGTAAGCTGCAAGATCAATCTGGACACCTGGCCCTGGAAGGTTACGGAGCATGTGCAGGGCATTGACAAGCCCATCCGCGACCGCTACAAGGGTCTGCAGCAGGGCATCAAGGAGTTCCTGCCTGAGGATACCCTCCGCCGGTTCTGCCACCTGCTGTCCGTGAAGATCGGTAAGGGCACACTGGTGATCTGCACCTTCAATGTCAGCGATCCTGAGAACCCTGTGGTCAGCAATATGCTGAAGCTGCTGGTAGATCGGATCGATGCATTTGCAGCAGACCGGAGCATCGATGCTGCCGAGTTTAAGGCATGGCTGGAAAAGGTCAATGCAGAAGGCTTCCGTCCGGAAGACCGGATGAATCAGATCTGGGAGGACGATAAGCTCCCTGTGGAGCGTGTGCTGTTCTGGGAAGACCTGAATGTGAACCTGGCAGCAATCAAGCAGTAAACACAAAACCGGAGGTGTCGCAATGACACCTCCGGTAAATTTCTGTTTGACGACTAGTTGTAAACATTGCAACCAGCTATCGTATCTCCAC
>CAYLNV010000088.1:0-5119 GCA_964385085.1 uncultured Oscillospiraceae bacterium | reverse complement strand
GTTCATGCCCATTTCCAGCACCGCCACCTCCGTGGCGCTGTCCATTGCCAGCACCGCCATCGGCATACCGATGTCATTATTGTGATTCACAGGGGTCTTCCCGACCCGATAGGCAGTTTGCAGAACGGCTGCTACCATTTCCTTGGTGGTGCTTTTGCCCACAGAGCCGGTAATGCCGACCACCTTCATGCCGATCCGCTGACGCTCCCCTCTGGCAATGTCTCCAAGGGCGATCCGGGTATCCTCCACCACGATGGCGGGATAATCCCCGTGGCAATGGGTACACAGCACAGCGGCCGCGCCTTTTTCCAATGCTGCAGGAATGAAATCATGTCCATCCCTTGCGCCCTTCAGGGCAACAAAAAGCTGACCCTTTTCCAGCTTTCTGGTGTCGTTATTTGCACCCAGAAAGGTTACATCCTTGAATTTGGGATCAATACGGCCGCCGCACCAGTCCGCGGCCTGCTGTAATGTGATCACACCCATATCAGTTCCTCGTTTTCTCCAGATACGCGGAAACCACTTCCCGCTCGTCCAGGTGGTGCTTCACCCCATGGATCTCCTGGTATGTTTCGTGGCCTTTTCCAGCCAATACAATTATATCATGCTTTTGCCCAATGTCCAGTGCATGATGGATCGCCTGGACACGATTTTCGATCACTTTGTAATTATTTTTCTCCGGATCGATGCCTTTCAGGATATCTTCAATGATCGCACCCGGTTCTTCTGTCCGGGGATTGTCCGATGTGATAATGGCAATATCTGCAATTTCTGCACCGATCCTGCCCATGATCGGACGCTTGATGGGATCCCTGTCGCCGCCGCAGCCAAACACCGCGATCAGGCGGCCCTTACAGTAGCCCTTCACCGAAGACAGCACATTTTCCAATCCGTCGGGAGTATGGGCATAGTCGATCAGCACCGTATAGGGCTTGCCCGGTGTGGGTACGACCTCCACTCTGCCCTTGACCCCCTGGGCTGTTTCCAGCGCCTTTGCAGCATCCTCCAGAGATATTCCAAGCTGTATGGCCATACCAAGAACAGTCAGCGCGTTATAAACGGTAAATTTTCCGGGGATCGGCAGCTTGACTTCCACCTGTGCTTCTCCGCAGACAGCAGTAAAGCCCACACCGTCAGACAGAAGCTGCTCATTTCCGGCATACAAGTCCGCTTTCTGTTTTGCTGAAACAGTCAGTATATCACATTTGGCCTTTTCAAAAAGCCGCGGAAACCATTCATCATCCAGATTGCCAACTGCCCGGTCGCAGCGGGCAAACAGCTCTGCTTTGGTGTCGCAATAGTTTTCCATAGTCTTGTGGAAATCCAGATGATCCTCTGTCAGGTTGGTAAAGGCTGCAACTGTGTAATGAAGACAGCCGATCCGCTCCAGCGCAATGGCATGGGAGGACACCTCCATAATGGCATACGTACAGCCTGCGTCCCGCATTTGCGCCAAAAGCGCCTGCAGCTCAAAGCTTTCCGGGGTCGTGCGCTCTGTAGGGATCCGCTCCTGTCCGATCATATTCTCCATGGTGCCCATCAGTCCCACCTTCGCACCCAAAACCTGCTCCAGCACGTGCTTAAGAAGCAGCGTGGAGGAGGTTTTACCGTTGGTGCCGGTAACACCGATCAGCTTCATGGCTTTGCCCGGATGGTCATAGTAATTATCACCGATCTGTGCCAGCGCCAGCCGGTCAGAGGATACCAGAATGTGCGGAATATCATCAGACTGCTCCCTGGCGGTTACCACAGCCACAGCGCCCTTTTCCAGGGCCATGGGGATATAACGGTTTCCGTCGGTGGCAAAGCCGGTGATCGCCACAAACAAAGCCCCCGGTGTTACCTTGCGGGAATCATATACAACAGAAGTGATCTCCATATCCATGTCCACATTTGTTTTCAGGACTTCAACATGATCAAGCAGTTCTCTTAGCTTCATATCCGTTACTCCTTTTGTGTTAGCTGGCCGATAAATAGAAACTGTTTATTCAATCAGCCGCTTTGGTGTCTGTGAAGGTCAGGCGAATGGTAGTTCCCACAGAAACTTCTGTCCCCGCCTTCTCCGATTGCTCTGTAACCACGATATCAGGTTCAATATCGTCGTTGCCTGTTACCAGAATGTATAACCCTATCTGACCTGCAGCATCACTGGCCTGCTGGCGGTTCATACCAACGAAATCCGGAACGGTAACCACCTCATTTTCCGGCTCTTCCTCCAGATAGATCAGCACCTCACTGCCGCCGGGTACACTTTGTCCCGCCCCGGGGATCTGCGCCGTAACCGTTTCACCTGTTCCCTGAATTTTAGCTGTCAGGTTATATTCCTTCAGCCGTTCCCGGGCCTGCTGTACTGTCAGGCCTGTCAGGTCCTCCATGATCACAGTCTGTCCGGCAGCATCCTCATCAGAAAAGGTCCGCTCCACACCTAAGTACGGAAGCAGCTCCTCCATAATACCGCCTACTGTAGGCGCTGCCATCACACCGCCGGAGATGTATATTCCCGTTTGGCGGGATGGGGTGTCCAAGGCTACCAACACAATATACTCCGGATCGTCCATTGGCGCAACCCCTACGAAGGAGACAATTTTATCCAACACCCGCTGTCCGTTCTCATCGAATACATCGATCTTCTCGCTGGTACCGGTCTTTCCACCGATCAGATAGCCGGAAACACTGGCATTTTTCGCTGTGCCTTCTTCCACAACGGACTGCAGAAGCTGACACATGATGTCAGAAGTTTCCTGCCGGATCACCTGCCGGGTAACGGTTGTTTCCTGCTTCAGAATGGTCGTTCCGTCCTGATCGATCACCTCCGAAACGATGTACGGCTCAACAAGGCAGCCGCCGTTGACCACCGCTGCGATCCCCCGTACAAGCTGCAAGGGTGTGATCTTAAAGGTCTGTCCGAATGAGCCGGAGGTCAGGGATGCTGTTCCCCATTTATCCGTATTGGTAATGATCTCTTCGTCGAAGAAGATCCCCTTGCTCTCTCCGGCCAGATCGATCCCGGTCTTTTCCAATATTCCAAAATCCTTAATGTACCGGTAAAAGGTCTCACCGCCCATCTTCAGTGCAATATGGGCAAAGGCAATGTTGCAGGAATTCTGCAGTGCCTGGGGTGTTTGCTCTGCACCATGCCCGGAAGACCGCCAGCAGTGCAGCCGCTGGGCGCGGCCGGTGATCTGCTCCGAGCCGGAACAGTAAAAATTCGTATTCAGATCGATGGCACCGCTGTCCAGTGCGGCTGCCATAGTCAATACCTTAAACGTTGAACCGGGCTCATAGCCATCAGAAATACACCGGTTGCGCCACTGCTTCAGTTGTGCCGCTGTCAGGGCCTCCTGATAGGCTTTCTTTGCTGTTTCGTAGCTTTCCGAGCCCTCTTCCTCAGCAAGATACGCCTGTCTCAGGCTTTCAACCTGCCGGATATCCTCCTGATCGGTCAGCTCCAGGTAGTTATTGGGGTCATAGCTTCCCATTGTTGCCATTGCAAGAATTTCACCGGTGTTCACATTCATGACAATGCCAAATGCACCGTTTTGCACATCGTATTTGGCGATGGCTTCCTCCAGATTCTTTTCCAGGCAGGCCTGAACGGTCGTATCGATGGTCAGGATCACATCACTGCCCTGCTGTGATGACACATAGCTCTCATAGGAAAAGGGCATATCCATTTCATTATTGCCCTTTGTGGTAATGACTTTCCCGGCGCTTCCTTCCAGGTAGCTATTGTAGAAGGCTTCAATGCCCTCTGAGCCGGTATTGGAAGCGTTGGTAAATCCAATGACCTGCGCCGCCAGGCTTCCATAAGGATAATACCGTTCGGTATCCGGCTCCAAATGAATACCGGAGATCTGATTCTCATTGATGTAGGCACGGACCTGAGCAGCCGTATCCTCGTCCACCTTTGCGCCGATCTGCTTGTAGCGCATGGTGGTATTCGTTCCCTGCTCCCTGATCCACTCCGGGTCCAGAGAAAGGATCTCTCCCAGCGCAGCAGCTATTTCATTCAGGTCTGCACCGGACTGCTTCAATTCATGGGGGTCCAGATAAATATTTTCCACACTGACAGAGCAGGCCATGATATTCATGTTCCGGTCGTAGATCGTTCCGCGGTCTGCTGAAACAGTGGTGGTCCTTGTCTGATTGCGCAAAGCAAGGTTTGCGTAGTAATCATATTGTTCGACCATCAGGTCGTAGAGCCGACAGGCAATCGGCACAAATGCGACCGCGCCTAAAATGATCGCCGTCGCTATGATCCTTCGGTGTTGTCCACTATCACCGCGAAGGCGGACATACTCCTTTTTCTGACCTTTCGCCATATTTCATCCCGACCCTTCCACTTGCTTGCAATGGGCAGCAAGGGAACCCCTCGCCGCCCATTGCAGCTGATATTGCAAGTGTATTGTTCAGGACACGAATTATGCAAAAAGTGATGTTAAAAACGTACCGATCCGCTCCCACAGGCTTACAGATCCTTCCTGCTGGGGCACGGTAACCTGTATTGAAACAGACCGGACCTGATCCTTAGGTACCATGCCCAGGGCACGGGCGCTTTTTTCGATCTGTTCGATGTCATAACCGGATTCATATTCCCGGCTCAATTCTTCGTTACGGCTGCTAAGCTGTGCCACATACGCTTCCATCTGTGCAGCCTCCCGCCGGGCAGAAAGAAACTGGAAGATCCCAACTGTCATGGTCAGCACCATGCAAAATGCCACCACAATGCTCAAAAATGCGACCGGATCTACATAGACGACCTTCCGCTTCTGCTTACGGGGCTTCGGCAGAACGGCCTTGGGTGCAGCAGGGGCCGGTACGATCTTGCGGGCAGTATTCCCGAACGTATTGAAGCGCACATACTGAACCTGATTATAGACCATGCTCCTGCTCTCCTTTCTGTATTTAGCGATTCCCTACACTTTCTCACAAACACGAAGCTTGGCGCTTCGGGCTCTCGGATTGTCGGTCAATTCTCTCTGGGTGGCAGTGATCGGCTTTCTGCTGATCAGCTTCACCAACGGCTTTTTGCCGCAGACACATACAGGGAAATTAGGCGGGCAATCACAGCCCTTCGCCGCTTCTGCCATGCCATTTTTTACGATTCGGTCTTCCAGAG
>CAYLNV010000087.1:0-5185 GCA_964385085.1 uncultured Oscillospiraceae bacterium | reverse complement strand
TTTGATCTGAGTTCTGATTATAACAAGATCAAGACCTATTACACATCAGGTGGCAGTGCGAAGACCAGTCCCTTTTCCTATACCCTTTTAGGTGGAGAGTATCTGGCATACGAATCAACGACTACCGATGCTAACGGTGTCGAGACCACCACATCTGTATCCTGTAATGTTACGACCCCCATTCCGGCGCGCTTTGCTTCCGGTGATCTGAACTGGACCTTCGAGGCGGCCAGCGCAGGCATATGCGGCTCTACAACTGATACTGAGTATCTTCCCGGATTTTCGAACCACAGAATGTTAAAGCATGGCATCCGCAGTGTGCTGGGTGAAGAGCAGTGGCTGGCATTCCGTATCAAAAGTCCCGGTGCCGGTGAATATACAGTAGATCTGAATTTCTACGGTTTTGAAGGAAGCCCCACTGTGGCGATCTACATTCTGGAGCTGGATGTGTACACCGCAGCAGGTCTGACGGACACCGCCGCAGTAGCGGATCTGACATACAGTGCGGATTATACCTATGCCCACGATACCGTCCTTGATCGTCAGGAGGTCATTCATGCAGCCATGGACCCGGATAACCGGGTAGGTAAGGCAGACCTGAATGCCGGCGAGGTCAGTGCAGACAATACTGCCTATATCGGCAGCTACACCTTTGAAGCTGACAAGGAATACATCGTGGTGATGGAAAGCTATGAAGCTGCAGCCCTGTCAGGCAATTACACCCAGTTTACAAGTCTGACCATGACATCCGGCGCCACCGAGGGCACAGAGCTGAAAGGCGAGTCTGAGGTCAACAGTATTCTTGTAATGAACAATGTGGTCCCTGCATCCGATGGCGGCTATATGGGCGCTGTGCTGGAAGTAAACGGCCACGATTACTTCTTCCTGCCCTTGGAAGGCAGCAAAATGGTGATCTATGACCTGGATAAATTTGTGGCAGGGGAAGAGGATTACCTGGTAAAGACGGTTACCACCGGTCTTTACTATCCCACCCACGCAACCGTAACCGATGATGGCAGGGTGATCGTGGGCGGCGACGGCAAGAAGCTGTACATTTTCGACACCAAGACCATGACCGGCAGAACCACACCTGACTTCAGAAGCACTACAGGGCTGGAAAATGAGGGCCATAACAAGGGCTCTTACTACGGTGATGACGGCTATCTCTACTTCGGCACGGTCTATGGCGGCCATATGGTGCAGTACGATATGGATGCCAGAACCTATAAGGATCTGGGAGATATGATCTGCTATAAGATCCAGAAAATGGCGGGCATCTCCGGTATAACCGAAAGCACTGCTGACGACTCCGGCGGTGTGCAGGCTATCTGTGGCTATGGTGGCTATTTGTACGGATATGCAGCCAGTGATAAATACACGATTATCGTAAAGTACGATCTGACCAATGAAACAGTGGTTGGGGCGATCGATGTGTCCAGCCAGCTTAGCAGTGTCAGCGCCACCTATGGCCTGAACGTTCTGGGTGATAAATATCTGATCGCCGGCGGTGTTGGCGCTTCCGGCCTGGTGCTGATCGATCTGGCTGACTTTACGCTGGTAGAATACAGCGAAGTGGTCAGCATGTGTACCAGCAAGTCCTATGCGGAGAATATCTGGTCAAACGGTATGGGCGGTCATGCCACTGAGGTGGTGGACGGAAAGCAGTATTTCTATGTGAATACCCCATACGAATTATATTCCTATGATGTGGCAACAGAGAAAATTACTTTGGTATGCAGCAGCGCAAGACCCTTCAAGGTCGGCCAGAATACGACTGTTACCCTGGATTGTGATAAAGACGGTGTAGAAGAGCTCTACCTGTTTACCTTTGCAGGCGGCGGACAGCCCCGTATGTTTAATCCCGCAACCGGCAAAATGAAAACACTTAACGGTTTAGAGGTGGATCTGGACGCAGTTGGCGGTTCTACCATCAACATCGGCACGGCATACGAGGATGTTCTGTATATCGGTGCATGGAACAACTGGAACTGCGTGGCATACGATACCGGCGCAGAGGCAGTCAAGTCCCGCTATGTTACCGGCGGTCAGACCGACAGCCAGACCTACTATGTGGACGATGAGGGCAACTTCCATCTGATCTCCGGCAACTACAGTGCCTGTGTCGTTTATGAGATCGATCCTCTGAACAAGACCGGCTATAACAGTAATGCAGACAGCAACATCGTGCAGGCGCTGATCTCCGGCATGAAGAGCTACGAGCAGAAGCGTATCCATACGGTTACGACCGGCGACGGCTATGTGTTTGCCGGTACGATCCCCGGCAGCTATATCACCGGCGGCGGTGTGGGTGTTTACAATATTGCATCCGAAACCTGGGATTTTGTCCGGTTTAAGGAAACCTCTGTCAATGGCGAAGCGGTAGTTTCCAACGAAAATCTGTGGGATCTGTCCGTTATCGGTCTTGCGTACAGCGACGAACGACTGTTCGGCGCTACCTCCCGCGCCGGCGGCTCCGGTTCTAAAGCGGTGGACGGCACTTCTGCCCAGATCTTCGCCATGGACTATAAGGATGAGGATTTGACCATCGAGGCAACTCTGGACTTAAGAGATTACCTGGAGCTGGTGGATGCTGACGGAGATGGTGTTGAAGATCCTATCCACTATGTGGGCGGCATTACCGCAGATCCTGTGGTGGAAGGCCGTTTGTGGGGCATCGTGTCCGATATTCTGTTCTGCTTTACCTACGATAAGACCTCAAAGACCTTTACTGTGCAGGAGATCCTGCACATGGGCAACAGTGAGTATGTGTCCAGCAGCTCTTCGGCATGGAAAAACCGGAGGGTCGCATTTGACACAGCTACTAACAGCGTGTTTATTTCCTTCTATAACTACGGCACATACCAGATCAAGATCGCAGACTGGAATGTGGCTGTCGGCAGCCTTGAGGTAAGCTCCTACGAGCAGATATTAACGAGTGCGCCCTTAACTTACGCATTTGGCGCCAACAATATGCTGTATTACGCTTCCGGTACAGACCTTTATGTGAAGCCTGTGAATGTTACCTCAGAAGATTGGGCGGCTGCGCAGGAAGTGGATCAGTTGATCGAGGATCTGGGCGA
This sequence comes from uncultured Oscillospiraceae bacterium, assembly GCA_964385085.1. Lineage (GTDB taxonomy): Bacteria > Bacillota > Clostridia > Oscillospirales > Oscillospiraceae > Faecousia. The sequence goes on along the minus strand of CAYLNV010000087.1, from coordinate 2,105 downwards.
TATCACTGTGGACTCCGTAGATGATGTGGCAGCAGTAATAGCTGCCTATGACGGCCTGTCTCTGAGAGATAAGGCGCTGGTCCAGGAGACCCGTGCCATGAAGGAAGCAGAGGCACAGGTGCTGGAGCTGCAGATCGAAGCAGCGATCGCCAATGTCAGCGCGGATTCTGTGGCAGCGCTGGGCGAGCTGATCGTGCAGTACGAGGCGCTGGCTGAGGATCAGCAGCGGTATGTGCAGAACTACACCGCTTTGGAAGCTGCTTATAGCGAAGCAATTGATCTGGACTATTATGCCGCCGCCAATGCGGTGGTGGAGCAGATCAATGCACTGCCTTCCTCCATCACCCTGGCAGACGAAGAAGCTGTGGTTGCTGCCCGGGAAGCTTACGATGTGCTGGATGGGGAGCTGCAGGCAAAGGTAACCAACCTGTCCAAGCTGGTTTCTGCAGAAGCTGCCATCGAAGAGCTGAAGCAGGAAGCTGCTGATGTTCAGACGCAGATCGATGCTTTGAATGTAACCTCTGCTGAGGATGCAGCGGCAGTGGGCGCAGCAAGAAGCGCATTCGATGCTCTGTCCGATGAGCAGAAGGCATTGGTAAACAATGAGGATAAGCTGATCGCAGCCGAGGAAGCACTGGCAGCGTACACAAGCGCGGCACAGGTGCAGGCAAAGATCGATGCGCTGCCTGACAGCGTAACCCTCGAAAACGAAGAAGAAGTCGTTGCTGCCCGCACAGCCTATGATGCGCTGTCTGACAGTGCAAAGGCTTATGTGGATGCTTCCGATCTGGAAGCGGCTGAAGCCACGATCGCAGACCTGAAGGCAGCCCAGGCAGTTCAGGCGCAGATCGACGCTCTGCCGGATACGGTAACGCTTGAAAACGAAACAGCGGTCAAGGCTGCCCGCACTGCTTATAACGCACTGACTGAGAGTCAGCAGGCACAGGTAACCAACCTGTCTAAGCTGGTTTCTGCAGAAGCTGCGATCGCAGACCTGAAGGCAATTCAGACAGCAGAGACGCTGATCAATGCGCTGCCGGAAACAGTGGCGATCACAGACGAGATCGCGATCACAGAAGCAAGGGCTGCTTATGACGCACTGACCGAGAGCCAGCAGGCACAGGTGGATGAAGCCAGGCTGATTGCCGCAGAGAAACAACTGGCAGCACTCAAGAAATCTACAGCATCCAAGTATACCTACGATTTTAAGCTGTATGACAATACTGATTTTATGAATGGTACACTGGGAACCGGTACGGCAACCATTTCTACGGCCTTCCAGGGTACGAGCGGAGCAGCAGCGGATCAGAACCTTTATAGTGCAAAGGTCAACAACGGAAATAAGGATGCACATGTATACACCTGGTTCTCCAGCGCCTATCCCGGTACTGTGAACTGGGCACCCGAAGGCGCGAAGGGTTCTGTGTACAACAATTTCGGTAAGGATTATTGTGTGATGGCAAGTAGCCTGACGGGATTGAGACTGGATTTTGAGAATACAAAAAACAGTGCATCAACAAGGCAAGATTTTGCGGGATTCCGTCTTCGGATAAGCGAATCCGGCACATATCAGATCGATCTGTCTCTGTTTGAGGGCGATCTGACTGAGGCTAGGAAGCTGGCAGAGGGAGACGTGCTGGAGGCCTACATCTTCCCGGCTTATGAGGATTACAGCCCTGCCACAGATAATGTTACGCAGATGGAAAAAAGCTATCTGACAGAGGACAATTATGTTGGCAGCCTGACCTATGCCACTCAGACCAATGCAACAGATACAAGCGCATATACCATCAGCGAGGAATATACCTTCCACACTGCAGGTGATTACATCCTTGTGATCCGGGAGAGTGAGAACAATACCTGCCGGTATGTGTATCTTGACGCGCTGACCCTCGCAGAGGTGATCAGCGAAGAGGACATCGTGGCATCGGTGGGCGATGCGTCCTTCGTGAATTTGAACGATGCGTTTGCATATCAGGTGGAAAGCGGTGCGGACGCTGTGCTGCTGACGGCCGATGCCGAGACTGGCGATCTGGTTCTGTCCGTCGGCGCAACGCTGGATCTGAACGGACATACCCTGACTGCTGATACGGTAACGACCCTCG
>CAYLNV010000086.1:0-5200 GCA_964385085.1 uncultured Oscillospiraceae bacterium | reverse complement strand
GCCTGCCTGTGGACGGCATCATCATCGTCACCAGTCCCCAGGACCTGGTGAGTATGATCGTTGCCAAAGCCGTGAAGATGGCCAATATGATGCATGTGCCTGTTTTGGGATTCGTGGAGAACTACAGCTACCTGGAGTGCCCCGACTGCGGCAAGCGGATCCATGTGTTTGGCCAGAGCCGGCTGGAGGAGGTCGCAGAGGCCTTCGGTCTGCCGATCCTGGCCAGACTCCCCATCGACCCAACGGTGGCGCACAGCTACGACAGCGGCCTCATGGAGACTGTCAAGACCGATGCCTTGGACGCGGCCGTCGCAGCTATTGAAAAAGCATAACAAAAATCCCGTGTCCATGGACACGGGATTTTTTTACAGGATTCTGTTGACCAAATACCAAAGGGCCACCAGCAGGATGAGAAAGGGGATATAGGCGACCAAAGCCGTGGAGACGATAGAAACCGCCCCGATCCCCACATACCGCAAAAGGCACACAAGGGCGGCCAGAATGGCGGTGGTCAAAACGGCCTTGGACAGCTTCTTGCCGATAACAGTGGCGAAGAAGAATGTGTACAGGCCGCCGATGATGGGGTTGACGGTGGCAAGCGCCGCACCTACCACGATCTTCAGCGCGCCGGTGAGCAGCATCAGCACCAAAACGCCCAAAAGCACCGTCGGTGCATAGGTCACAAGGCCCTCCGGCAGGAAGGTGGCAAACAACCACACAATGATCAGGTGCATGGCATAAGCCGCCACCACGGTAACGATCCGCAATAAAAGCCAAGTAAAGAAATTCTTGGCCTTAGAAAGCCAGCCGTCCACGATGTTCACCAGGAACGCCAGAATGATCATGCTGAGGATCTCGGAGCAGATCACCGTATAGTGGGAGCCTTGGAAAGAAAACAGCACAAGGCTGCTGTCTGTAAGGGTAACAAAGGGCAGGGGAGCGATCCAGCGGTCAAACTCCGCACCCAGACTTTTGAACACCACGGTAACGGCGTAGATAAATAAAATAGCAATAGCCGAGGACATGGCATAGCATAGAGCGGATCTCTGACCGAACACAAATCGGCCCAACAGGCTGATGAGCAGCGACCCCACCAGCAGGATCAGCGCGCCCAGGGCGAAATCGTAGAGATCTACGCCGGCAGATGCGAAGAAAGCGGAAATATTGTCCATAAATACCTCCTAAGGGGATTGGAAAAAAACAGCCGCCAGTTCTGGCGGCTGTTTTCTTTCTGTGTAAGAGAAGTAAAAATTACTTCATCTCTGCCTCTGCGCCAGCTTCCTTCAGCTCGGCGACCATCTTCTCGGCATCTTCCTTGGAGACAGCCTCCTTCAGGGTCTTGGGGCAGTTGTCCACCAGATCCTTGGCGTCCTTCAGGCCCAGGCCGGTAACAGCGCGGACGACCTTGATGACGTTCAGCTTGGAAGCACCGGCATCCTTCAGGATGACGTCGAACTCGGTCTTCTCCTCAGCAGCCTCAGTAGCAGCACCAACAGCGGGGCCGGCAACAGCAGCAGCAGCGGCGGAAACACCGAAAACTTCCTCCAGAGTGTGAACCAGCTCGGACAGCTCCAGAACGGTCAGACCCTTTACTTCCTCAACGAGAGCAGTGACTTTTTCACTAGCCATTGTAAAATCCTCCTAAATGTTTATTGTTTAATGTGTGTTTGTTTACGTGTAATTAAGCTTCAGCGTTTTCAGCGGGAGCTTCGGCTGCGGGAGCCTCAGGAGCTTCTGCAGGTGCTGCCTCCTCAGCAGCGGGAGCTGCTTCCTCAGCAACAGGAGCTGCTTCCTCAGCAGCAGGAGCAGGCATTTCGCCGCCCTCTTCCTTCTTGATACGGATCTGATCCAGGACGAAAGCCAGGCTGGAGATCGGTGCCAGGAAGGTGCCCAGAACCTGAGCGACCAGAGCGTTCTTGCTGGGCAGTTCGCTAAAGCCGGTCAGTTGAGCAGCGCTCAGAACAGAACCTTCAACAATACCGCCCTTGATGGACATGGCGAGCTTGTTCTTCTTAGCGTACTCGCTTACGATACGAGCAGGAGCAATGGGGTCGCCGGTAGTGCTTGCCATAGCGGTTGTACCGTTGAGGACCTCGTCGAAATCGTAGCCTGCATTCTTGGCTGCGAAGCGAGTCAGAGTGTTCTTAACAACGGTGTACTCCACGCCGGCCTCACGGAACTGATTACGCAGCTCAGCATCCTGTGCGACAGTGATACCCTTGTAGTCAACAAAAACCACGGAAGTAGCTTCCTGAATCTTGCCGGTCAGAGCCTCGACAACTGCCTTCTTGCTCTCAAGAACCTTTGCGTTTGGCATGTGTGTTTCACCTCCGAAAAAATAAATGTCTTTCTGCCAACAGACAGAAAGACACGCTTAATAACATATCAGCGCACCTCGGCAGGACTTACAGCGATTCGCCACCTGCTGTCTCTGGCAACTCGAGTATTATAAAGGAGAATTTGTAAATTGTCAATACTTATTTTTAATAAAATCCTTAAAATAGCGATTTTCTCGGCTTTGTACAAAAATGGTGTGCGCACAGGAAGAATATTTGTCCGCGAATTGCGGAATTTTGGTTGACACTGACCCGACCCGGTGGTATAGTAAACGATATAAATGCCTGCAAGGCAATGAAAAGGAGAGAAACAATATGAAGAAAATCGTTGCGATCCTGATGGCGGCCCTGATGCTGCTGTCCATGACAGCCTGCGATGCAGCGGACGACGGCAAGTATGTGGTGGGTATTGCCCAGTTTATGCCCCACGAAGCACTGGACCAGGCAACACAGGGCTTCAAGGATGCCCTTGTGGAAGAATTTGGCGACAATGTTACCTTCGTGGAAGAAAATGCAGCCGGTGAGACCGCTAACTGCACATCCAATGCCAACGCTTTGATCTCTGCAAATGTGGATCTGATCATGGCCAATGCAACACCTTCTCTACAGGCTGCTGCCAATGCCACAAGGACCATCCCCATTTTGGGCACATCTGTTACCGAGTACGGTGTGGCACTGGGTATTGAAAACTTTGACGGCATTACCGGCAGCAATGTTTCCGGAACTTCCGACCTTGCCAATTTGGAAGACCAGGCAAACATGATCCTTCAGTGGTGTCCCGATGTTAAGAATGTTGGCTTGCTGTACTGCCTTGCGGAGGCTAACTCCGAGTATCAGGTCAAGGAAGTCCAGAAGTATCTGGAAGCAAAGGGTGTTACCTGCAAGATGTTCGGCTTCTCCGACACCAACGATATGAGCAGCGTTGTCCGTGATGCTGCAGATTGGTCTGACGCGATCTATGTTCCTACCGATAATACGGTTGCTGATAATGCCGATGTGGTCAACAGCATTTGCAAGCCTGCCAAGATCCCTGTATTTGCAGGTGAGGAGGGTATTTGCAAGAAGTGCGGCATTGCGACCCTTTCCATCAGCTACTATGAGTTGGGCTACACCACCGGCGAAATGGCCGTCAAGATCCTGAAGGGCGAAGCAAAGCCCGGTGAAATGGAGATCGAGTATGCCCCCAATGTTACTTACAAGTATAATGCTGAGCTTTGCGAGGCACTGGGTATTACCCCGATGGAAGGCTACGTGGCTATCGACTAAATAACATGGAGGGGCGAGATGGTGTTCCACCTCGTCCCCTCGTTTTTACGGAGGAAAATTCAGATGGGAATCATCAATAATCTGAATGGATTTGTGAATTCGCTGCCGGGAGCCACCGCAGAGGGCTTGATCTGGGGCATTATGGCCATCGGCCTGTTTATCACCTATAAGCTTCTGGATCTGGCTGACCTGACGGTGGATGGCTCATTCTGTACCGGTGGTGCGGTATGCGCAGCGATGATGACAGCCGGTTATTCTGTTTGGCTGGCTATGCTGGTCGCTTTCGTTGCAGGTATGGCAGCAGGCTACATAACCGGTTTTTTGCATACCAAATGTAAGATCCCCGCCATTCTTGCCAGTATCCTGACACAGCTTGGCCTGTGGACCATCAATATGGTCATTATGGATATGCACTCCACCATGGCGATCCTGGCCAGCAATAACAAGGTGCTTGTGGCAATGATCTTCCTTGAGGACGTTGCGATGGGCCTGAAGCCTTTTTATTACTATCCGATCTTTACCGTTGGTATCTTCACAGTAGTTATCGTTGCACTTCTTTACTGGTTCTTCGGTACAGAACGGGGCGCGTCCATCCGTGCCACCGGTGCCAATGTGAATATGGCGCGGGCTCAGGGCATCAATACGGATTTCAACAAGGTGCTGGGACTGATGCTTGCAAACGGTCTGGTGGCCCTTGCCGGTGCGCTGCTTGCCCAATATAAGGGCGCGGCAGAGATCAATATGGGCCGCGGCGCGATCGTGATCGGCCTTGCAGCCATCATCATCGGTGATGTGCTGTTTGGCAGGCTGTTCAAGAACTTTGCTTTAAAGCTGGCGGCGGTAAGCCTTGGTGCGATCGTTTACTATGTGGTCATTCAGATCGTCATCAGCCTGATCGATGTGGATGCCCAGTATATGAAGCTGTTTTCCGCAGCGGTGGTGGCAGTGTTCCTGACTGTCCCCAACCTGAAGCAAGGTAAGAGTAAGCCTCGGAAAGAGATGAAGGAGGTCAAAAATGCTTGAACTGATCGACATCTATAAGACCTTCAATGCCGGCACAGTCAATGAAAAGGTTGCGCTGAACGGACTGAGTATTCACCTGGACCCCGGTGATTTTGTAACGGTCATCGGCGGCAATGGCGCCGGTAAGAGTACCATGCTCAACTCTGTTGCCGGTGTTTACGGCATAGATTCAGGAAAGGTCCTGATCGACGGTGTGGATGTAACCAAGCTGCCGGAATACAAGCGGGCAAAGTTTATTGGCCGGGTATTCCAGGATCCTATGATGGGAACGGCAGCAACCATGCAGATCGAGGAGAATCTGGCCCTGGCCGCCCGCCGGGGAAAGCCCAGGACCTTGCGCTCCGGCATTACTGCTGCAGAGCGGGAGGGCTACCGGGAGCAACTGAAGATCCTTGACCTTGGGCTGGAGGACCGAATGACCGCAAAGGTAGGACTTCTGTCCGGCGGACAGCGGCAGGCGCTGACGCTTCTGATGGCTACCTTGCAGCAGCCGAAGATCCTTCTGCTTGACGAGCATACAGCAGCCCTTGACCCCAAGACTGCGGCCAAGGTACTGGACGCAACGGAAAAGATCG
>CAYLNV010000085.1:0-5240 GCA_964385085.1 uncultured Oscillospiraceae bacterium | reverse complement strand
GTGCTGCCGCTCAGGTTAAGGGTATTCGTTCTGAGGGTGTGTATGTTTATATGAAGCATGCCATCCTTAACGAACAAGAATCAAACCGTGAGGGTGTAAATACATGGTCTAACGAGCAGGCCATCAGACAGATCTATGCAAGACCCTTCCAGATCACCATCGAGGAAAGCGGAGCAGAAAACCTTATGACCGGCTTCAACAGAATCGGTGTGCAGTGGACCAGCCAACAAGGCTTCATCAACAACGTATTCAGAGATGAATTCGGTATGATGGGCTTTGCCGTGTCCGACTATTGGCAGAGCGGTTATATGGATCTCGTTGGCGGTATTCTTGGCGGCAGTGCGCTTCCCGATGGCGATACTGCCAACAGTGCGGAAACCTCTGAGCTTTATGCGTACAAAAAGGGCTACGGCAATCTTGCCTGGGCTATGCGCGAGGAAGCTCACAGGATTCTTTACGTTGTAGTCAACTCGGTTGCTATGAACGGATATAGTGCATCTACCAGATTTGCGGTGATCACACCTCAGTGGGTAAAGCTTCTCAATGGAGTAAAGACCGGTGTTACGGTTTCTTTCTGTATGTCAGTTGTACTTTACATCACGACCTCTGTGATCTGTGAGGTCAAAAAGAGAAAAGATATGCCAAGAGGAAAATAGCGTGAAAAAAAAGCACATCAGAATGATAGCGCTTCTTCTCACCGGATGTCTTTTGCTTGTGGAGCTTGCCGCCTGTTTCAATGATAACGGCAGTGCAGCAGACGATGAAAACAAAAGCCCCTCATCTCCCGTAAGGGGAGATGAGGGAAGTGAGGAAAAGGGAGAATACAGCGAGAATGGAATTTTCTTCTCATCCTCTGCCGAGGACGGCGGCGACGGCAGCATTGAGAAACCCTATAATTCTCTTGACGTTATTTCGTCTCTAAATATAACAGAGGGTACATACATCTATATTGCAAGAGGCAGTCAGTTCTATGGCAATCTGGTGCTTTCGGGCATCAGCGGCAGCGAGGAGCTGCCTGTCGTTGTTACCGCATACGGTGAGGGCGATAAACCGAAAATCGATGGGAACGACCTTGAAAACAGCGGAGTTTTACACATTGAAAATTGCAGCAATATTATTGTGGAGGACCTTGAGCTTTTCGATTCGGCTGCGACCGAAGGAGACAGACGCGGTGTGCTGATCACCTGCGATAATCATGTTGGAAGTCAGGAAGTTATTACTTATAAGAACATCACACTCAGGAATCTTTATATTCACGATATAAACGGCTTCCGCGATGTACACAACAGCGGTATGGCGATCTCATCTAAAAAGACCGGAGGGATTCATCTCTGGTCAAACGACGGACTTGGCAGAGTTGATGGTCTGAATATTACAGGCTGCCGAATTACTGAGGTATCCAATGTGGGCATTGCAACATGGTACCATATGGCCGGCACCTCTGTTAAGAAAATCAACCCTTATACCGAAGACTTTAAGAATTATGCCCACCTGAATGTGAATATCTCCCATAATGAAATCAGTTATATCGGTAAAAATGCAATATTTGCCCGTCATCTTTACGGCGGTGTTATTGAGAACAATGTGATTCACGACACGGCAATTTATTGTGTTTCGGGAAATACGATCGTTACATCCTATGTTGACGGCACTGTTATTGAATATAACGAAGGTTATCGCAATATGGCGCAGGAGCGGGAAAGGGATGGAAAGTGGCAGGACGGCTGTATGCTTGATGCCGATCTTGCAAGTAAGGATACCGTCTGGCAGTATAACTACTCTCATGATAATGCCTTTGGACTCTTTATTAACTGTACAAGCAGTGATGATGTAGTAACTGTTAGATACAATCTTTCTGTAAACGATCATGGCAACAAGGGCATCGTTTATATAAACTACGAGTCGGGCGGTATTTATTTTTATAACAATACGATCGTTACCGGTTATGATGCCGAATATATTATCCAGTCAAATCATAACTGCACATCCTTCTTCTATAACAACCTCATTTACAATCGCTCGGCCAACGCTAAATTTGACGTTGGTGCTGCAAGCGGAATCGAGGCTTCCCATAATCTTATCTATAATGAATATGGAAGCAACATCGAGGGGATGGCATATTTCAATTCCATCAACGAATACGGGATTTACGACCAGGACCCGCTCTTCACCGGACACCTGCAGGAGGACAGTATTCTCGGCATTGAAAACCTGCACGGGTTTATGGTTGACAGCATTTCGCCTGTCCTCGGTGTTGGAAGAACACTGGAGGAGGTTGCGGACTTTTTTGGCAACGCTCACAAACGATCCATTGGCTTCTATTGCGGCTGATGATCGGAGCGCCCTGTGGGCAGATAAACAAAGCTTCTTATTGAATGTATATTTAATTTAGGAGGGGATACACAAGATGAAAATGAAAAAACCGATCATTATTATTTTGATTGCGATCGTCATCGTTGCTTGCGTTGGTATCGCGATTGAAATGCTGGGTTCTGAGCACGAGCATTCCTTTGGCGAATGGAAAACCGAGACACCCGCGAGTTGTGCAGCCGCTGAGGTTGAGGTAAGAACATGCAAATGCGGTGAAAAGGAGACCCGTGAAGGAGATCCTGCGACTGGCCACACCTACACATCTATATCGGCTGAGTCTAAGCTGGAAAAGCCGATGGCTTCCATGGAAGTTCAGGTGAGCGACCTTAGCGTTACCAGCACCTGCGGAAAATGCAAAGAGAGTGTTGCCATTATCGATGGGATCGAGCTTGAGGGCGCAAAGCTTGCCCTTGGTGAAAACACGATCACTGTTAAGTACGGCGACCTTTCCACCACCTTGACCATTCAGGCAGCAGAGCTGGATATTGCGCTTGACGGCATTGTTGTTGACGATACATACGTTTATTCCAGCAAAAAGGACGACCAATTTACCAAAAAGAAGGAAATGGGAACGAAGTCGGACTTATACAGAATCTATCTAAGAGTAAATGTCAAGGATATTCTCCACGACCAACTGTTTTTGGATAATAAGGATAATGCAAAGGTGCAGCTTGCTTTTGCCATTACAGGTGGCACGGTTACTGAAAAAACGACCTTTACCCTTAAGGCCTACAAGCCTGCTGAGGACACGGCCGATGTCGATTTTGCTAAGCTTACCTGGAATAGCGTAGATAACAAGGAAGGCTCTGTGGGCGCATACAGTCAGCTTAATTGGAACAACGGAACTGTGCTTGTATCCAGCAGCGTGGGTCATAATGTTTCTGCCGACGGCGGCAATATTATCGTTACGCTGGGCTATAGCCAGATCGCAGATTGCATTGACGGGGATGGCAATATTCTCCTTGCCTTTGCTACGAACACCTCGGGTCTTAAGGTAGGTTCTCTTGAAAACAAGACCGAAACCAATAAACCTGCAGTTAAGGTCATTCTTAACGACGAGCATTTCCACATCTTTGACCAGGAAGTGGCGGACAGTAAGTTCTTTGTTTCTGCTAACTGCAAGGAAAAGACCAAGTACTATATGTCCTGCTCCTGCGGCGCGGCCGGCACGGAGATCTTTAAGTATGGTGAAATCATCAGCCACAGCTACAGCAAATTGATTCCTGAGCAGTCAAAGACCTGCACCACAGACGGTGTAAAGGCGCACCACCAGTGTACCAGGTGCGGGAAGTATTTCCTGGATAGGGACGGACAAATGAAGCTGGTCAAGGCAGAGGATTTGAAGCTCTCTGCCGGTCATGACTACAAGGAGATCCCGCAGAAGGATGCTACCTGCACCGAGGCGGGCAATCATAAGTATTACAAGTGCGGTCTGTGCGGCAAGTATTTTGATGCACAGAAGAATGAAACCACGAAGGAAGCCCAGAAGCTCCAAAAGCTGGAGCATACCTATGGCGACCTGCTTCCCGAGCAGGCGAAGTCCTGCACAGAAGACGGTGTGAAAGCCCATTACGAATGTGAGGCCTGCGGCAAGACCTTCCTGGAGAAGGACGGAGAAAAGGTTCTGGTCAAAGCAGAGGATCTTAAAATCTCTGCCGGCCACGATATGAAAGTGATCGGGGCAAAAGAGCCCACCTGCACCAAGGACGGAAATAATAAATACTACCAGTGCAGGGTCTGCAGTAAGTATTTCATTGATAAGGAAGGAACAAGCGAGACAACAAAGGATGCCCAGAAAATCGAGGCATTGGGCCATGCCTATACATCCATTTCGGCAACCTCCAATCTGGATAACCCCATGGCAACCATGGTGGTAACGGCCAGCGACCTTAATGTTACGGGAACCTGCGGCAGATGCGGCGAGAGCTTTGCCATTGTCGAAGGAATCGAGCTTGAGGGTGCGACGCTGACGCTTGGTGAAAATGTGGTTACTGTGAAGTATGGCGCCCTTTCCACCACCGTTACCATCGAAGCAACAGAGCTGATCGTTGCGCTTGCGGGTACTGTTACGGATGATACCTATGTGTATTCCAGCAGCAAGAATAGCGAATATACCGAAAAGAACGAATTGAGTACATACTCCAGCTCGTTCAGAACTTATTTCAGAGTAAATCTCAGCGATATTCTCGAAAACCAGATGTTTTTGGCAAATCGGGATAATGCGAAGGTACAGCTTGTTCTTACCGTTACCTCAGGCAGCGTTAGCGAAAGCACGACCTTTACGCTGAAGGCTTATGAGCCTGCTGCAGGCATAACGGATGTGGCTTTCTCTGAGTTTACCTGGAACAGCGTGAATAACAAGGAAGGCTCTGTTGGCGCATACAGTCAGCTTAATTGGGGCAATGGGACAGAGCTTGCAGCCAGCGCATCTGTCGATAATGGCAAAGTGATCATCACACTTGATTATAGCCAGATCGCAGATTACGTTGACACGGACGGCAATATCCTCCTGGCATTTGCGACGAACACATCGGGTCTGAAGGTGGGATCTCTGGAAAACGCAACCGAATCTAACAGACCTGCGTTTAAGATCGTTCTTAACGAGGCTTCTTCCCGGAATCAGAAAGCAGCCAGGCAAAGCAGCCTTATTTCCGTAAGCTCCGAAGAAAAGGTTAAGTGTTATAAATCCCTTTTCTACTGTAACCTTAAGTATGAAAATCTGAAAAAAGCAATCTTTTATTAGAAACAATGCAAAGCAAGCATTTTAAAAATTATTGAATAGGAGATGTTTTTATGAAAACCAAGCGATTTTCCCGTATGGTGGCGGTGCTTCTGGCACTGGTCATGGTGCTTGGCGCAGTGCCCTGCAG
>CAYLNV010000084.1:0-5250 GCA_964385085.1 uncultured Oscillospiraceae bacterium | reverse complement strand
TCTTCATCGATGCACCTCCTAACATCTTACAAATATCTATCGATGATGCCCGTAGGGGACGATGCCCACATCGTCCCTAACGACGGTTAACGATCAACTGCTGCTGCCACATCCAGCGCCACCTTCATCATGGTGGTAAAGGCAGTCTGCCGTTCTTCAGAGGTGGTCTCCTCACCGGTGAGCACATGGTCGGAAATGGTGCAAATGCACAGCGCCCGCTTGCCGTACCGGGCGGCATTCATATACAAGGCCGCCGCTTCCATTTCCAGAGCCATCACACCCATTTTCTTCAGTCCGTACACGCGGTCCAGACCCTCGGGAACACCTGCATGGTCTCCATAGAACACATCAGAGGAATTCACATTGCCCACATGGTATACCGCGCCATTTTTCTTAGCCGCTTCCACCGCTGCACTGAGCAGCTCGTAGGAGGCAATGGGCGCAAATGTACCGGGCAGATGGAACTGGCTGACAAAATTGGAATCGGTGCAAGCGCCCTGTGCGATCACCAGATCGTACAGCTTAATATGCTCCTGGATCGCGCCTGCCGAGCCCACCCGGATGATGTTTTCCACACCGTAGCCGTTATAAAGCTCATGGGAATAGATCCCGATGGCGGGCATACCCATGCCGGAAGCCATCACAGAGACCTTCACACCTTGATAATATCCGGTATAGCCCTGCACACCACGGACATTGTTCACAAGGACCGGGTCATCCAGGAAATTTTCTGCAATGAATTTTGACCGCAGAGGATCTCCGGGCATTAAAACAGTCTTTCCAAAATCACCGGGCTTCGCACTGATATGGGGTGTCGGGGTAGTTAACATAACATATTCCTCCTTGTTGCAGGCTAGTAAATTTGCAAAATGAATGTGTCCGCTTGACAAAATCGAAAATTTCGGTATTTCCTTTGGAAATGATCTTAATATTACTATTTCGCGGGAAATTACGGTCAAGAAGACAAACCCTTATCGTAACTTGCCTATAATTTTCAATTTTCAATTAGCATTTGCCTTTGGCAATTTTTACGATCCGGGATGTGCCCAGCCGGGAAGCTCCCAGCCGGATAAATTCTTCTGCGTCTGCAAGGCTTCCGATGCCGCCGGCCGCTTTGATCTTTACATTTTCTCCCACATAGGCGGCAAACAATGCCACATCCCGGAAGGCAGCGCCTGCGGTGGAAAAGCCGGTGGAGGTCTTGATGTAATCTGCACCGGACTCTGTTACAACACGGCACAGCTCGATCTTTTCCTCCTCGGTCAGCAGGCAGGTTTCAATGATCACCTTCAGAAGCTTACCGTTACACGCATCCTTTACCGCCTTGATCTCCTGCAGGACCAGGTCATATTTTCCGTCCTTGACCCAGCCCAGGTTGATCACCATATCGATCTCGTCCGCGCCATTTTCCACTGCGTCGGCAGTCATAAAGCATTTTGCCCTGGTGGTGGCATAGCCGTTGGGGAATCCGATCACTGTGCAAATGGCTAGTCGATCGCCCACATATGCCTTCGCTTGGTTTACATAAGATGCCGGAATACAGACCGAGGCGGTCTGATATTTCATGCCGTCATCGCAAACCTCCCGGATCTGCTCCCATGTGGCAGTCTGGCTTAACAGCGTATGGTCGCATTTAGAAAGAATTTCAGACAGCTCCATTCCATTCGCTCCTTCCTTTTTCTATACGTTTATTATACAAAACAGGTGTCCATTATGCAAGGGCTTCCGTGTTTTGTTTAACGCGCTGATGCGCCAGTTAACAATGGACAATGTCCATTGTCCTTTTGCACAGCATACAGTCAAAGTAAAATTTGCCGGGCTGGTGGCAGCCCGGCAGGTCTTTATCTGATTCTTTCTCCGTTCAGGACTGCTTCTGCAAGACGATCCCCTTCGTAGCGCAGGGTCAGCAGAAAGAAGGGTGCATTTTGCCACAGCAGGTCCAGGAAAATATGGTCGCCCTCCCATGCGGGCAGACTGTCCAGCTTTTCTCTGCTGATCCATTGCAGGTCGCCTTCATCACATTCCTTTAATTCCCCTTCAAAGCCATCGGCAGTAAACAGGTACATATATTCCCCTTCTGCCTGATCGCTTAAAAAGGTAACCACGCCCCGGCACTGCCAGTCGGTCAAGGTGAGTCCTGTCTCCTCCCTGGCTTCCCGCAAAAGGCAGCGATCCGGGGATTCTCCCTCCTCCAGCTTGCCGCCAATGCCGATCCATTTGTCCTGATTGATATCATTTTTCTTTTTCACCCGGTGGAGCATCAGTACATCGTCTCCCCGGAGGATATAGCAAAGGGTGGTGCTGATCATACATTTCCTCATTTCACGATCTCAATGGCATGGTGCAATATTTTCGCTTCCACTTCACTGTGCCCGCCTTCCTTCTCACCGTCCAGCGTCCAGGGCATGGCAGCAGAGGCGGTGATCCTGATCCTGGATGCACTGCGGAAGGTGATCATTTTGCAGTTATATTTCTGCTTCTGGACCGCCTGGATGCACTCTGCGATCTCCGTCAGATCCCGGGGCGCACGGACCAGCAGTACCTCGAACTTGCCGTCGGCCATATCCACCTGCTTGGGGTCTAATGTCAAAATACCGCCCACGCTGGTGGAATTGCAGATCGCACCGAACAGGAAATCGTCCTCCACCGTCTCGTCGTTCATCTCCATTTTCACATGGACCTTTTTGATCTGGGACAGCTCCTGGATGCCGTCCAGCACATAAGCCGTGTGCCCCAGAGCATTTTTAATATTCTGAGGGGTGGCATAGCTGGCACGGGTGAACGCACCGAAGGAGGCTACATAAGTAAAATACCGCTGGCCGAACCGACCCACATCCACCTTCTCCGGGCTTCCCTCCACGATCCGCTGGGCAGCCTTAACAGGATTTCCGTTCAGACCCAGAGTCCTGGCAAAGTCGTTGGTAGAGCCGGCTGGAATATAGCCAATGGGGATATTCTGACCCAGATCTAACAGGCCGGATACGGTCTCATTGAATGTGCCGTCGCCGCCGCAGCAGACCACCAGATCCTTGCCCTTCGCCCGCCGTTCTACGATCCGGGCAGCATCTCCCTGACAGGCGGTCATATAGACCTCCACCGCAAAGCCTGCCCGGTTAAAAACAGTCAGAATATCCGCAAGGCTTCGGTTGGCCTTGCGCATACCCGCAACGGGATTCATAATAAAAAGCATTTTCTTCACTGGTCTCACCTTGGTTTTTCGTAGTGTATATCTATTATACCACTGCCAGTTCAAATCGCAAGGGAAATCCGTAATATTTACGCTTCGTTCAAATTTCAGCTTGATCGCAGGGGGTCTCTTCCACAAAATAAGGGAGTGCTGCAAAACACTGCAGCACTCCCTTAAATGATATACAAACATCTACGTCCAGCGGACGTAGGGCAATCTGTGATCGCCCACGGGCGATAATAGTCGCCCCTGCAAATTCTAACGATAGCTCTTTGAACTTTGTAGCAGACCCTTATGAACGGTTCGTCAAACAGAAACCGATCACATTCCGTAGACCAGCCAGATATAGATATATGCAGGAACGATGGCAGCCAGGGTGAAGGGGATACCGACCCGGAAGAAATCGCTGTTCTTCACTTCATGGCCTTCCTTACGCAGGATGCCAATGGCAGTAATATTGGCAGATGCACCGATGGGGGTGATGTTGCCGCCCAGGGTAGCACCGGACAGGAGACCAAAATACAGCGGTGTGGGATCGCAGCCCAGCTCCAGTGCCAGACCGGCGATCACCGGGATCATGGTGGCAACATAAGGAATGTTGTCGATAAATGCAGAGATCAGCACAGAAGCCCAGACGATAATGGTATACATCAGGAACACATTGCCGCCGCCCAGCTTTGCCAGCAGCTTAGCCAGTGCATCGATGACACCCATGTGGGAAATGCCGCCGATCATCAAAAACAGACCTACCAGCAAGCCCAAGGTCTCGAAGTCGATGGCCTTCAGCGGGCCTGTGATCGCTTCCAGATTCTTATTCTTACAATAGTTGTAGATCAGACCAACCACCAGCAGAGAGCAGCAGATAATACCGTTGATCTCAGCAGGCAGATTCCAGGAATCCGGAGCAAAGGAAGCGCAGATCAGCAGCAAGATCGCACCCACCAGCAAAACCGTGGGAACGATATCCTTCACCTCGGTCATTTGGCCGCTCTTGGGGATCGGTGCTTTTTCCTTGCGGAAAATGATATAAACAATGATCGCAGACAAAACTGCACCCAGCTCAACCGCAAAGAAGATAGAGGGCTTGCCCAGATACCAGAAGAAGTCCACGAAACTCATGTCCAATGCAGAGCCCAGCATAATGGCCGTGGTATCGCCCACCAGCGTAGCAGCGCCCTGCAAATTGGAGGACACGGCAATGGCAATGATAAAGGGCACAGGATTGGTCTTCAGCTTCTTGCAGATCTCGATGGCAACAGGCGCAACCATCAAAACAGTGGCCACATTGTCCACAAAGGCAGAGATAACACCTGCGAACAGCGACAGACAGACCGCTGCCCACTGGACATTGGGAACTTTGTCCATGATCATATCAGCAAGCCGCTCAGGCATATGGCTGTCAATAAAGAGCTGAACAAGGCCCATAGTGCCGCCGATCATCAACAGAACATTAAAGTCCAGAGATGCCAGCAGTCCTTCTTCTCCACGCAGGGGCAGCATGCCGGTAAGCAGGAAGATCAGGCCGGAGGCCAGAGCAAAATAGGGGCGGTACTTGCTGAAGGTCAGCATCAGCACATAGGTCAGCGCGAACAGTGCGATGGCGACGATCATGTGCAGGTTTTCAGGAAGCAGATCGATCATCAGGGGGTCTCCTCTCAAAATAAAATTTTAACCGAAATAAAAATCCGCACGGCCACAGCCATGCGGAACACCAACGGAGAAAGCCATGCATAGCCGAAGCATTACACATGAGTCTCGCGATTCAAAGCAAGCCAGGCCGATACCGACCGAAATGTTGACAAGCTACGCATATTTGCGCTCGCTACTCCCTCACAGGATCTATATAACAGTAAAATATTACCATGTGAAGCGCAAAAAGTCAACCGGTTTCTGGGGAAGTTTTATCGAATGTTACTTTTCTTTTGTACTTTTATACAAAAAAAACCAGAGTGCTTGTCTTTTGTTTTCCGGTAGGCTATAATGCAAGTATCATCACTCCCTTGGAGGTTATTACTATGAATAAAAAACCTGTTTTGGTAGTTATGGCTGCGGGCATGGGCATC
>CAYLNV010000083.1:0-5301 GCA_964385085.1 uncultured Oscillospiraceae bacterium | reverse complement strand
ATGACAGCACAAAGGAATTTATATTGCTAGTGCGGCAACAAATATAGGTATGAGTTTTGCTAATGATCGAAGTATGTAATATTCAGGTGATGAAGCCCCTGCTGGAGACCCACGGATTTCACTTTTCCAAGGCAAAGGGTCAGAATTTTCTGACCGCTCAATGGGTCCCGGAGCGGATCGCAGAGGATTCCGGTGTGGACAAGACTGCCGGTGTGCTGGAGATCGGCCCGGGGATCGGACCACTGACCCAGCAGCTTTGTTTAAGGGCAGATAAGGTCTGCGCAGTGGAATTGGACCGGCGGCTGGAGCCCATCCTCCAACAGACCGTTGGAGAATTCTCCAACCTGCAGATCATTTGGGAGGATGTACTGAAGCTGGATGTGGCTGAGCTGGTCAGGGAGCAGTTTTCCGGCCTGCGGCCCATGGCCTGCGCCAATCTTCCTTATTACATCACATCGCCCATTCTGACGGCACTGCTGGAAGCAGAATGTTTTGACGCGGTTACGGTCATGGTGCAAAAGGAAGTGGCCCAGCGGATCGCTGCCAAGCCCGGAACGGCTGATTACAGCGCGTTTACCGTGTTCTGCCAGTATTATTCCCAGCCGGAGATCCTCTTTGATGTACCGGCCCATTGCTTCCTGCCGCAGCCAAAGGTTACATCTGCGGTGGTTACGCTGCGGATCCGGAAGGAGCTGCCCTGGAGGATCGACAGCAAGGAAGTGTTTTTCCGCACGGTCAGAGCCAGCTTTGCCATGCGCCGCAAGAAGCTCTCCAACGGTCTGGCATCCGGTTTCCCGGAGCTGGGCAAGGCGGGTGCGGAGGATGTGATCCGCGCCTGCGGTCTGGATGAAAATGTCCGGGGCGAAACGCTGGACATCAACCGGTTTGCGGCGATCGCCAATGAAATCGCGGCAAGGAGAAAGTAATATGTACCAGTTCTTACTTTTGGATATGGACGATACCATTCTGGACTTTAAGGAAGCAGAACGGGTGGCCCTGCACAAGACCCTGCGATCCTTCGGTCTGGAGCCTACACAGGAGGTCTGCGCCCGGTACAGCCACATCAATCAGCTCCATTGGGAAATGCTGGAGCGGAAGGAGATCACAATAGAAAAGCTGAAGGTCAGACGCTTTCAGATATTTTTTCAGGAGTATGGGATCGAAGCGGACAGCCACCTTTGTGCCCAGCGCTACATGGAAAATCTGTCTCAGGGCCATTATTTCCTGCCCGGAGCAGAGGAAGCGGTACGGCGTTTATCCGAAAAATATAAGCTGTATCTGGTGAGCAACGGCACTACAAGTGTGCAGCTCAGCCGGCTGAAAAGCGCGGGGATCGGCAAGTATTTTCAGAAAATATTCATTTCTCAGGATGTTGGTGTGGAAAAGCCGGACGGAGAATTTTTCCGACGGTGCTTCGCCCAGATCCCGGAGCTGGATAAAGCAAAGACCATGATCGTGGGCGACAGCCTGACCTCTGATATTTTGGGCGGCAGAAACGCAGGCATTACCACCTGCTGGATCAACCCAAAGAAAAAGCCCGCCAGGAAAGACATTCCGGCGGACTATGAGATCAAGGCTCTCAGCGAGCTGGAAGCGCTGCTGGAAGCTTTGTGAAATGATTTGCAAGCCATAAGCCCTGCAATGCAACGGTCAACTCGTTTTTAGAGCACTATCGGAACAGGGGAATTTAACACCATCGTTTCCGGGGTTACTGCGCAGTCCATGGCAAGGAGCTGAACACCTGCCGCGGCGGCCTCCCGAAGGGCCGCTCCGAAAGCCGGGTCTGTGGCATCATTTGGGTGCAGATAAGCCACATCTGCCATCTGAATGACGAACAGCACATAAGCCCCGTATCCCTCTTTTGCAAGGGCCGTCAGCTCCCGCAGGTGCTTAGTTCCCCGCAGGGTAGGCGCGTCCGGAAAGGCGCACACACCGTCCGCTTCCAGGGTAACACCCTTCACCTCCAGAAAACAGGACTTACCGTCCCTTGTAAAGGAAAAATCAAAGCGGGAAGACCCGCAGGTCGTTTCCGCACGCAGGTTTTCGATCGCACCCAGCCCACCGGCAGCCAGCCATTCCCCGGCGGCTTTATTGGGCGCTTGGGAATCCATATTGATGAGCCGCTCCTCCTTTTCCACGCAGATCAGATCGTACCGGGTCTTGCGGGCGGGGGAGGCGGCATCCAGACACCAAACGGTCGCTCCGGGCCTGAGAAGCTCCCGGCAGCGGCCGGTATTTTTTACGTGGCAGATCTCTTCCTCACCGTCAATTTCAATATGGGCAATGAAACGGTTGGGCCGGGAAAGAAATTTACCTGAAACCATCCGGGAATACTGCATGATGACCCCTCCTGTTTTTACCGATTATATCACAGCACAAAAAGGGGCGCAATCACCAAATAATGCTTGCCATTTTCCCGATCTGCGGTATAATGATGGTGGACACGAACCCATAATATCATAAATGAGGTGTATTTATGCTTTACATGACAGCTGACCAGAAATCTGAAAACAAGTATCTGCAGAAGTGCCTTGACTTCTTAAATGGCGGCAACCTGCCCGGAAAAAAAGAATCCGTTGAGCTGGGCGACGACATCCGCTGCATCGGCAATTACTATGATACCCTTCCTGTAGCCGAGTGCAAATTCGAGGCGCACAAGAAGTACTGCGATGTGCAATGCGTAGTCTCCGGTGAGGAGAAGATGGGCATTACCCCCGCAGGCAAGGGTATCTCCGGTCCTTACAACGAGGAAAAGGATGTGTACTTTACTGAGGTCGAGGCTGACGAGTATGTGGAGCTGAAGCCCGGTTCTGTACTGGTCCTCTATCCTGAGGATCTGCATCAGGTGAAGTGCCAGTTGGAAGAGGGCAAGCCTGTTTCCATTGCTAAGATGGTATTCAAGGTGCCTGTGGAGCTGCTGAAGTAATTTGGATAAAACGAGGGCATGTTGCTAGTTTGAACTGCAACATGCCCTTTTTGTGATTTCCGTTGAAAAACCGAAGTCGCTATGGTATAATACAAAAGCTGTCCGGGGAAGCAGGTGAAAAACCTGCGCGAGCCCGTCGCCGTAAGGTGCTTTTCGGCACTTGCCTGACCCAAAGCCGCAATTTGGGGAAATGCCATTGGAACTTTCCGAGAAGGCTGGCAGTTGCTGCACCAAGCCGGAATATCCGGAAGCAAAACCTTTCATTCGCTGCGGAGCCGGCATCGGAAAGGGAATAACAAAAAAGGAGTATACAACTATGAAAATGAACAGCACAAAAAAATGGCTGTCGTTCATCGTTTGTATGGTGCTGATTGCGGCTATGGCACTTGGTATGAGCGGTTGTAACGATTTGCCGGAGGAAACGGAAACAAGACCCACCGTATTTACCGATGGGCAGAGCCTGGGTCAGGGTGCAGCCCAATTTACCCTTGAAGTGGTAGATCTGGACGGAAGCACAGCCACAGCCCAGGTGAGCACCGATAAGGAAACGGTAGGCGAAGCACTGCAGGAGTTGGGTCTGTTAGAAGGCGAGCAGGGCGCGTTCGGACTGTATATCAAGACGGTCAACGGCATCACCTATGACTACGACACAGACGGTGTATACTGGGGCTTCTACATTGACGGAGAGTACGCACTCTCAGGTGTAGACGGAACAGACATCGTTGATGGAAGCACCTACACCCTGAAGGCAGAAAAAGCAGAATGATCACAGAGGGCGCGTGCAATGCACGCGCCCTGAATTTATACATACTTGTCTAATACTTCCTGGATTCTTTCTTTTACCAATGCAGCAAGGGCGACCGCGGTCATACCCTGATATTCCTCGTAGGAAATTGGCTTCAGGTAATGCATTTGCACGCTGACCGGGGCAGAGCCCTTCTGGTCCAGCACCTTGAAGCTGTCAATATAAGCCACCGGCAAGATCGGGCATTTGGCCTTCATAGCGGCCTTGAAGCTGCCGCCGTGGAATTCTCCCATCCGGTTTCCGTTTTTGCTGCGGGTGCCCTCGGGGAAAATGATGTAATTGCGGCCCTTCTTTACTTCCTCAGTAACTGCCTTGATCACGGTCAGGGATTGGCGAACATCCGACCGGTCCATGGCAAAGGACTTGGTACAGGATACGATCTGCTTCAAAAGCGGTACATCCTTTAATTCGTGCTTGAACACCGTAGCCAGCGGGCCACGGAAATCCGCAGCAATGGCTATGGCATCGAACATTCCCTGGTGGTTGGCATACATAATGAAGCCGTCTGCTTCCGGGATGTTTTCCCTGCCAAAGACCTGAAGCTCCACATTGCCCTTGGCGATCGCATAGCGCATGAGCGTTTGGATGTGGGTATACATCTGCATTTCTTCGTACCGCTCCGGGTGCCTGGCATAGCGGCATAACATTCCATAGATCCGCGGGAGCCGGAACAGGTTTCCCAGGACCATTTTCACAAGACGGTTCATTTTGCGCCTCCTAACAAATTTATGGGTATTTTATCACAGATATTCCTGAAAATCAACCGCAGGAAAATTGACAGACAAGGCTTCCTGGGAGTATAATGAGGAAAAAAGTACAGGAGAATGTGGATGGCGAATATCATTGAGATCACGGATTTTGAAGCGCCGGAGCTGGATGTGTATGCCCGACTGACAGAGGCCCAGCTTCTGAACCGGTTTGACCCGAAAAAGGCCATGTTTATTGCGGAAAGTCCCAAGGTGATCCAGCGCGCGCTGGATGCAGGCTACCGGCCTGTTTCCATCCTGGTGGAGCGCAGTCGGATGGTGGGGGAATCCTTAGAAGCGATCGAGCGCTGCGGCGATATTCCGGTGTATACGGCTGAGATGGATGTGCTGACGAAGCTCACAGGCTATCAGTTGACCAGGGGCTTGCTGTGCGCCATGAGCCGACCGGAGCTGCCGGAGCTTTCTCAGGTGATCGCAGGGGCAAGGCGGATCGCGGTGCTGGAGGAGATCATGAATCCCACCAATATTGGTGCGATCTTCCGCTCTGCGGCGGCACTGGGGATGGACGCGGTGCTGCTGACCGGCGGCTGCAGCGACCCTCTTTACCGCCGTTCTGCCAGAGTAAGCATGGGAACGGTGTTCCAGATCCCCTGGACCTTTGCAGGGGAGGATTGGATGGAAAAGCTCCATGAGCAAGGCTTTAAGACTGCCGCCATGGCCCTGACAGACGATTCCGTGTCCATCGATGACCCGGAACTGATGCAGGAAGAAAGGCTTGCCATCGTCCTGGGCTCAGAGGGAGACGGCTTATCCCAAACCACCATTGCCCCTGGCGATTATACCGTGAAGATCCCCATGTATCA
>CAYLNV010000082.1:0-5390 GCA_964385085.1 uncultured Oscillospiraceae bacterium | reverse complement strand
ATCTTTGATTTCTGACTGGGGGATTCTGTGCCGCAAAGCGACATATCGCCCTGCCAGGCGATTATCCCTCCACCGCTGACGCGGTCCCCCACTCCTTTCAGGAGAGGCACTAACGGCGGGAGCAAGCCCCGCCCTACCGTACCACTGTTCATCAAACAGAAAATCGACAGTCCCTTATTTACCGTTTCTGGGGGAAGGGCTTTGCGACCGAACCAGTCCTTTTACCCATTGCAGGTCCTCCTTATGGAGGACCTTTAATAATATCAGAAGACTTCCAAGCAGCAATAGATACGACCCGCATTTAACAATGGGAACAGACAAAAATGAGGATGCCCAAGCTGCGGCAGCGGTGGCAGCAAAGGTCAACAAGGGCACGATCGGAGAAATACTTATGCCGGAGATCTTATGGAGCAGCCGCAGACTAAGGGCAAAATTCAGCAAATGGGTAACAAAAAAGCTGATAAAGTACCCATTCATGCCGTATTGGGGCAGAAGCACAAATAAAAAAACCACATCCATAGCTGAGGTCAGAATGTTGTACCGCACACAGACCGTTTGTTGCCCCAGCCCCTTGGTCATTGCGTCCGTAATGGCATCGCAGTACAGCATAGGGATCAGCAGAGCATACTGCTTCAGATATTCGCCTGCCTCCTGACTGCTGTACAGCGACATACACAGGTCTTCTGCCAGCAGGAAAATGATCCCACAGCATAAGCAGCCGTAAAGCATGGCGACCCGCAGACTGCGCTTTACGAGATATTGGATCCTCTGCCGGCTGCCTGCGGCATTGCAGCGGGCAAGCTCCGGGATCAGCAGCTCTGCCAGACCAAACAGGATCGCCGCCGGGAACATGACAATGGGAAACACCATGCCGCAGACCGTACCAAAAGCGGCCAGGGGATCCTGGGCATGGGGATATAATGCCAGCCGCTTGGGCACCATCAGGTTTTCTGCAGTGGAAATCCCGGATTTCAGATCGTCTGCAAGGGCCAAAGGAACTGCCGTCGCCAGCAAACGGCGGCGAACAGCGATCCGGGGTCCGGTCGATGCCCGCTCCCGGATACGCAAAATGACCAAACTGACCAGTGTGAAACAAGAACTGACACCACTGCCCAAAACCACCGCCTGACAGGCTCTGGCTGGGTCTGTGCCCGCCCATAAGCTTAAAGCAGCCATGGTTACCGCCATGGAGCAAAGCTGCTCTGCCACCTCCACAGCGGCCAGTGTGCCGATCCGGTTGGCGGCAGTGAAATATCCCGTCATACAGCCGCATAGACAGGTGATGGGGAGGAAGGTGGCAAAGAGACGGATCGCACCTACAGTGCGCACATCTCCGATCCAATTGGCAGCCAGCGCAGGCGCAAGGGCATAAAGGCCCAGAGCGAACACACCGCTGCAAAGAATACTGTATAAAAAACAGCCGGAGAGCACCCAACTGACATTTTGCGGCCGCTTCCGGCCCAATTCCTCAGCGGTCAGGTACATGGTTGCTGTGCGGACACCGGCCATGCCCGCAGTCATAGCCAACATTCCCACAGACAGCACAAGCTGCAAAAGGCCTACCCCCGCCGCACCGATCCGGCCGGAAATGTAGACCTGAAAGGATGTGGAAACCAGCCGCAGCAGCAGGTTGACCCCGGTGAGCATGAGCGCGCTGTAAAAGATGGGCATTTTCTTAGGCAAAACAAATCCCCCCTTGTCCACAAGGTATGCGGACAAGGGGGGGAATATGTTTTTCGGGCAGTCTTTTAGGTTGCAGTCCATTGGGTGCAATAGATCGACAGAGGACACTCCGCACATTTGGGATTACGGGCAGTGCAAAGCTCCCGGCCAAACAGGACGATCCGGTGGCAGAAATCGCTGCTTTCCTCCGGCGGCAGAATGGCCCGTAGCTGCTGCTCAACCTTTTCCGGCTCTTTCCCCCTGGAAAGACCAAGGCGGCCGCAGATACGGATACAGTGGGTGTCGCAGACGACGCTGCCGGGAACACCGTAAAGATCGCCCAGAAGAAGATTGGCGGTTTTTCTTCCTACACCGGGCAGCTTCAAAAGGTCTTCCATATTGTCCGGAACTTTTCCGCCATAGGTTTCCAGCAGCATCCGGCAGGCGAACACGATATCGCTGGCCTTCTGCCGGTAAAAGCCGCAGGAATGGATGTATTTTTCAATATCGGATATGTCCGCACCTGCCATGGCTTCCAGAGTAGGGTAGGCAGCAAACAAAGCAGGTGTTACCAGATTGACCCGGGCATCGGTACATTGTGCCGACAGCCGTACAGCGATCATCAGCTCATAATCCTTGGTGGAATGAAGGGCGCAGGGCGCGTCGGGATACCGCAGCTTCAGGGCATTTATAATGGATCTGACCTTTTCTTTCATGGCAAGTACCTCTCTTTTTCGCCATTTTACCACACAAACACCGAAAAGAAAAGAGGATTTTATTTGCACAAAAACCGCCTGGGCTGGATAAGATGGCATAGCGATTGGAGGGGATACCCATGCAGACCACATTGAATGATCTGGGCCTTGGCAAACGGGCGGTGGTAACAGAAATCGAAGTGGACCGGGAGCTGAAGACCCGCCTGGGGGATCTTGGGTTGGTGCCGGGCACACAGGTTTGCTGCCGGTATCGCAGTCCCGGCGGCCATGTAACGGCGCTGGAGCTGCGGGGCGCGGTGATCGCCCTGCGGACCCGGGATATGAAGAAGATCCGGGTGCGTGCTGATGGCTGACAGGCGCGAACGGAAGCTGACAGTTGCCCTGGCGGGAAATCCGAATGTGGGCAAAAGCACCCTGTTTAATGCCCTGACAGGTCTTCACCAGCACACCGGAAATTGGCCGGGGAAAACGGTGGGCATTGCCCAGGGAACTGTGTGCCGTAAGGACACCTGCTATACGCTCATCGATCTGCCCGGCACGTATTCTCTGGACGGAAAAACAGAGGATGAGCAGATCGCAGGGGAATACCTGAAAATGGGGCAGGCCGACTGCACGGTGGTGGTCTGCGACGGAAGCTGTTTGGAGCGCAGCCTGATTTTGGCGCTGAAGATCCTCTCCAATACAGACCGGGTGGTGGTTTGCGTAAATTTGATGGACGAAGCCAAAAAGCATGGCATATCCATTGACGCAGATAAGCTTTCCCGTTATTTGGACGCACCGGTGGTGTTTACAGCAGCGGGGAAGAGGGAAGGGCTTGAACGATTGTTGGGACAGATCCACACCACAGCCCTGCAGCCGGAGCAGCTAAAGCTGCGAAGGTGGGATGACCCGGTGGCAGCGGCAGAGCAGATCACGGCAGCTTGTGTAGAACGGAAGAAAATAGCTGACTACCGCACACAGCTTGACCGCTTGCTGGTCAGCCGACGCTTTGGTGTGCCGCTGATGTTTCTGCTGCTGCTTCTGATCATATGGCTGACAGTCTGGGGCGCGAATTACCCATCCCGGCTTCTGGAAAGTGCCTTTGGATGGGGATATGGGGTGTTATATGGCTGGATGGCCGGTGCGCCCTGGTGGCTGCGGGGCATCCTGTTGGATGGCATATATGCCACTGCCACACGGGTGATCGCGGTCATGCTGCCCCCAATGGCTATTTTCTTTCCTTTGTTTAACCTTCTGGAGGACATAGGCTATCTTCCAAGAATGGCATTTCTTTTAGACCCCTGTATGGCCCGCTGTGGCGGCTGCGGCAAGCAGGCGCTGACCCTTTGCATGGGATTGGGCTGTAATGCGGTAGGGGTCATGGGCTGTCGGATCATCGATTCGCCCAGAGAGCGTCTGGCGGCAATTTTGACCAACGCAATGGTTCCCTGTAATGGGCGCTTTCCCACGCTGATTTTGCTGGGGACGCTGTTTTTCCCGGAGGCGGGAGCGGCGCTGGTGGTTGCGGCCTGCGTGGTTTTGGGGGCGGCGGGAGCGGTGATGACCTCCGGGGTGCTAAGCAAGACCGTTCTGCGGTCGAGCGTCAGTACATTCCTCATGGAAATACCGCCCTTCCGTCGCCCCCGACTTGGCAAGATCCTCAAAAGCGCATTGCTGGACAGGACCTTGCGTTTAGGGGGCAGAGCGTTGCGGGTGGCAGCACCTGCAGGTGCACTGCTGTGGATATTATCCAACACCGGATCGCTTCGTGTGCTGTCTGAAATGCTGGATCCGGTTGGCAGCCTGATGGGAATGAACGGTGTGCTCCTGTTGTCATTCCTGCTGGCACTGCCGGCAAACGAATTGCTGATCCCTATAGCCCTGATGATCCTGACCGGAGCAGGCAGCCTCCAGGGGACCTCAGAACTCAGCGGACAAATTCTGATCACCGGCGGCTTGACCTGGCAGATGGCAGTATGCACCATGGTGTTTACCCTGTTCCATTGGCCCTGTGCGACCACCCTTATGACCGTATACCGGGAGACCGGTTCTATAAAAAAGACGGCGGCAGCATTTCTGCTGCCGACCGCCCTGGGTGTGATCCTGTGTATCATGCTGAATTTGCTTCTTGCCTAGATTTTTGCGCACGGGACTGCTGCGCGCTAAACTGAAGATCGTTAGCTAATGCACCTCTCCGATCTCCACCACCTCAGCGCTGAGAGCGGAGATCTCGTAGGCTGTCCGTTCGATCGAACCTTCCTCAGTGATCTTGGTGTAGATCCTGCTTTGCAGACGGCCAAAAATGCGAATACGATCCCGAACCTGACACTCTGAGATCTCCTGTGCCGTGCGGCCCCAGAGAATACAGGGCAGATAATCTGCTTTCCGGAAGGCCCGGGGCACAGCCAGCATAGCATCGCAGATCTCCCGACCCAGCGGAGTCCGGCGGAAGGTAGGCATTTTGCAAAGAGGCCCTTCCAGCACCACATCGTTGATGGGTTCACCGTCCTCCGCAAGAATAGAGGAAGCAAACACAAAGATCAATAAATGCCGCACACCATCACTGCGCTGATTATGGGAGCGGATCTGACCGGTAACCGTGAGCATTTCTCCACCGCAGGGGTCTAATGCCATCACAAGGGATTCTTCTGCGATCACCGGCAGACGGTCCACCGCTCCGGAAAGCCTTGGCACTTCCAGAATTAATCGCCAGTACCGCCTGCCGTGGTTTTCGTGAGAAAACTGGGGCAGCTCAGAAAGGCTTCCCCGCAGGGTAATTGTGTTGATCGTATGTTCCATAGTACCACCTCAAATTCCAATGTATGTAACATCTTATTGTGAGGAAGAACGAATAAGAACCGGATTGAGAAATCAGAAAAGTGGATCTTTCCCAATATAAAACGATTTATCCTTGTATTTCGTCTTGACAAATGAAGAACGCTGTGCTAGAATACTTTGGCAACAACGAAATATTCTTGTTGATTCGGAGTGATACCCAAGAGGCCGAAGGGGCTCCCCTGCTAAGGGAGTAGG
>CAYLNV010000081.1:0-5495 GCA_964385085.1 uncultured Oscillospiraceae bacterium | reverse complement strand
AACAAGTCGCTGGTTTCTGCGATCGTTTGGGGAAGTCTGCTGAGCATTTATGTGAGCCTGCTGGTATTTTTGAAGGTGAATGTCTGGAAGCTGTTTCTGCTTGGCATTCCTGGTCAGATCGCCATTTTGCTGTGGTTTCGGATGTTCCGAACACCGAAGGAGAAGGAAAATGAATAAAACCGAGCTGCGCCGTCAGATCAAAGAAAAGAAGCGGCAAATGACGCTCTGTCAGATCGAATCTGCCAGCACCCGGCTGGAAGCACTGTTTGTTTCTTCCGAGCTGTATCGTCAGGCGAAGACCATTTATGGCTACCTTCCTTATAATCAGGAGGTCCGCACCACCTCCATGCTGGAGCGTGCATTGCAGGACGGTAAGCAGGTAGCTGTTCCCAAGATTTATGGAGATGAAATGAGGTTTATTTACCTGACTGACCTTTCTCAGGTGGAGAAGGGATACTGCGGGATACCGGAGCCAATTGCAGACGGACCTGTGGCAGATGATCCGACTGCGCTTGTTCTGATGCCCGGGCTGGCCTTTACACAAAAGGGTGATCGGATGGGCTACGGCGGGGGATTTTACGATAAATTTCTGGCCTGCGAGCCGGAACATCCCACAGTGGCCCTTTGCTATGACTTTCAGATCGTCCGGTCGCTTCCTACCCAGGAACATGACATACCCGTAGATCTGGTGCTTTGGGCATAACGGTCGGATTAAGGAGATTTTAGATGGAATATGTTGCAATTATCATAATAGCTGCACTGGTGTTTGGTGTGTGCTTTTTGGTAGATAAAGGCTTTACGAAGCTGTTTCGTTCCCAGCAGGAGCATAAAAGCGGTCTGTCAGTTCGGCTGAGCCGTAGATACGGCTCTATGGGCCTGATCGTTGCGGTGTTGGGGCTGGCGGCACTGTTTGCCGGGCTTTCCCAGGGCTGGGTGATGTGTGCGGCCGGATGCCTTCTGGTGGTGATCGGCATAGCCCTTGTGGTCTATTATATGACATTCGGTGTTTTCTACGATCAGGATACGTTTATCCTGATGACCTTTGGTAAGTCCAGCACTACTTATCGGTACGATCAGATCAAGGCCCAGCAGCTTTATAACAGCTACGGCAACACCCTCATGGAGCTGCATATGACCGACGGACGGACCGTTCAGCTTCAGTCCGGTATGACCGGTGTATATGAGTTTATGGACCATGCCTTTGCTGCCTGGCTGCGGCAGACCGGACGCAGTCAGGAGGATTGCACCTTTTATGATCCCCAGAATAGCTGCTGGTTTCCCCCAGTGGAGGACTGAAGATGCACATACCAAAGGGAACGACCGCGGAATTGGAGCTGGTTACCTTTCAGCAGGCGCTGGAGGCAGCCAATACACCCAGTCCGGATTATGATATTGAAAAGTGGCTCTATGCCCCCAACTTTTATTCAGAGTACCGGTATATCCTTGGTACACGGGGAAATAATCCGCTGATCTGTATTGGTATCAATCCATCCACAGCAAAACCGGATGATCTGGACAACACCCTTAAATCCGTAGAGCGGATCGCCCTGGGCAACGGCTTTGACAGCTTTATTATGTTCAATGTCTATGCCCAACGGGCAACCGACCCGGATGCAATGGAATGGACCTGTAATCCCTTGCTTCATAAGGAAAATATAGCGGCCTTCCGCTATGTGCTGTCAATTTCACCAAGACCTGTGGTATGGGCGGCATGGGGTACGATCATCGAAAAGCGCCCCTACCTTCCTGACTGCGTCCGGGATATGGTGGCGGCAGGGGAGGCATTCGGTGCAAGCTGGTGCTGTGCAGGTCCGGTCAGTAAAAAGGGCCATCCCCACCATCCGCTGTATTTACGAAAGGACGAAATGCTGAGACCCTTTGATGTATCGGCATATTTGAAAGGACTTTGACTTATGATATGCAGTGAGTGCGAGACCTGCTGGAATTACGATTACGACGAAGAATACGATGAATACTACTGCCTGATGGATCTGGACGAGGATGAGACCTATCGGCTTTTGTCCTCCCAGAATACCCATTGCCCCTATTATCGTCAGGGAGATGAATATTATCTGGCAAGGAGACAGTAACATGAAAAAACTGCTTTTAATTCTGCTTGCGTGCCTGATGCTGACGGCCTGCGGTGCAGAGCAGAGCGAAACAGAACCCACGGAAACCACCCTTCCGCCGATCGTGGGCCTGTATGACCCGGACAGTTCAGTGGAAGCCGGTACAAATGGTGCAGTGCGTGCCTACCCCCTGGAGTCAGACAACTTCACAGGCATTGCTTCTATGGGGGATAAATTGCTGCTGTTTGAAGAAACAAACCTGACGCTTTTGCAGGGTGATAGTTGCCAGGTGGCGGCGGAACTGGATACCAAACAGGAAATGATAGCCGGCAGCATCAGTGTCAGTGTAACGGATACGGGCATTGCATATTATGAGAAGGAAAACGATCAGGTGGTGCTGCTGAACCCCCAATTGCAGCAAAGTACAGTCTATGCACTTCCTGCAGATATAAGCGGTGAACCGGCCATTGACCTTGCACGTCAGCAGGTTTATTATTGCGACGGGCAGGAGCTGCGGGCGCTGAATCTACAGACTGGAATTTCCCGTCTGATCCGCAGCTATACAGACGGAACGATGGAGCTGACCGGCATTTATTTTGACGGTGCAGTGTTAAGCTGTGTTATCAGTAATGATGAAAGCAGACAGACCTTATATCTGTCCACAGAAACCGGCCAGACCCTGAGTGAGGATGGAAATCTGTATGATCTGCAAACCGTCGGGAATGAATACTTCACCATGCGGCTGGATGGACAGGTAACCCAGCGGATCTTTGGGTCGCTGGATACAGAGGCGAAAAGCCTGAACCTGGATGAGACTGCCGGATACCTGGTGGCGGCACTGCCCCTTGACGGTGTTGTAAGCTGCCTTGCAGGCGAAGAAGGTCTGCAATTGAGCTTTTACGACCTGACTTCCGGTCTGAAGACAGCGGCAGTAACACTGGAAGGCATTACAGAGCCTGCGGCCTGGCATACAGACAAGCAGTATATCTGGCTGGTTGCATGTGAAGATGAGCATCAGGTGCTCTACCGCTGGGATATAAAGAAATCAGAGGTTCAGGAGGACACAGTATATACCGGAACGCTCTACACCTATCAGAATCCGAATACTGCTGGCTTGGAAGCGCTGAAAAGCCGTGTTGAGTCTATGAACCAGACCTACGGTGTACGCATTTCGATCTGGGAGGATGCCCTGAAAACACCCGGTGAATATACGCTGAAGCCGGAACACCAGGTTTCGCTCCTGACGCAGACGCTGGATGAACTGGAAGCAGTCCTATCCTATTTTCCCAGTAAATTCCTGCAAGTTACCGTAGAGGCAGGCTGGATCCGTGTTTGCCTTGTGCGCAGCATTGACAGCGGTGAGGAATTTGTCCAGTATTGGGCTGAGGGAGATTGCTATGCTGCGATCTCTATGGGTACGGATATCAAAACCGCATTTCTGCGGTGTGCGGCCTACGGGATCGATAGCCATGTCATGGGCAACAGCCGGGATTTTGATACTTGGAACAGCCTAAACCCCTCCGGTTTTTCTTACGGACAGGAAGTAGATAAGAAATATCTGGAAGGGGAGAGCCGTGCCTTTGTGGATGCTGAATCCATGATCAATCCCCATGAGGACCGCAGCCGGATCATTGCCAGTGCTATGATGGAGGGCAATGAAGAGCTGTTTGCGTCCAAGACGATGCAGGCAAAGCTCCTGCGGGTCTGTGAAGGGATCCGGGAGGCCTACGGGCTGGAAAAGAGTTCCGAGACCTATATCTGGGAGCAATACCTGAATCGATCCCTTGCCTATACGAAATAATTGATAAAGGGCGCGTTGCAAAATGATGCAATGCGCCCTAAAACTATGCAATTGTCTACATCCTGCGGATGTAGGGGCATTGGACACCCGCGGGTGGCTGCTTTGCCACCCCTACAAATTCTAACGATAGATTTTTGCGTTTTGCAGCAGACCCTTTATATATTGGTTAAAGTTGCTCTGCGAGTTCATCAAGGATGCCTAGATCCCAAGCAAGGCGGGAAAGGACATATTTATCCCGAATGTCTTTGGTTGCCTGAAAGGTAGTGCGTGCGCATTGGGTGTCAACACCAATAGAGGATAAATCGGTGGGAATGTTAAGTATGTTTAGCAGCTTTGCCATTTCTTCAGATGAGGGCAATTCTTCATCAATAATCTGCAAAATTTCTTTCCAGTTTTTTTCTATGATCTGAAATCGTGCCGGGTGGGTTTCCTTCCGGTATTTGCCTTCCTTCTTTTCAAGCTCGATCATAGCCTCAGCACTCTTGCCCAGGAATTTGCGCAGGATTTCTTCCCAGGATGCCTGATCGAAGGCATCCACATAGGCACTTGCCTTTTTGTAGTCAGGGGTGTGGGCTTTAATGGCTTCGTACAGACGAATGGCATGGTAGGTAGCCATAGCGCACTGCGTACCGTGGAAATCCACCGGTGTATGAAACTCTACCCCTCGCATATCCCAAATATGGCTGAAATAATGCTCCACACCGGAGGCAGGTCGGGAAACACCGGCGTATGCCATAGCGATGCCACCGGCAACAAGACCCTCGAATACGGCTTTCACCGCCTCTTTTTCCCGTTCCAGGAGCTTTTCTGCATTGTCGGTACAGCGTTTGAGTGCGCTGCGTATAAGCTGAGCGACCTCCGGGCAGTAATACTCGCCGGTGATCAGATGGGCGATCCGCCATTCACAGATACTTACATACTTGGCAAGCATATCTCCCAATCCGGCTGCCATCATTTTTAAGGGAGCATTGCATAGCACATCCAGATCTCCTAAGATCACATCAGCACATTTGCTGTTTAAGGAGATCTTCAGGCCGTCCCGGGTCATAGAGGATGTTGCAGAGGCATAGCCGTCCATGCTGGGAGCGGTTGCGACAATGATATAGGGCTTGCCGGATACATTGGCAACGATCTTTCCAATATCGTTGATCACACCGGACCCTATGCCGATCACTACGTCGCAATCGGACGCATAGTACATAATGGCTCTGCCCACGCTGTGCTCGTTTGGCTCCAAAGGCTCTGCCCCAAAGATGCAGCTAACGATTTGTAGGTGGCTGTTTTCAATGATTTCACAAACCCGCTTGCCGGCGGCTTGGTATGTATTTCGATCGGCAATCAGGTATACCTTTTTTGCACCATATTGGAGCAATATCCGGGGTAGCTGTGCCAGAACACCGTCCCCTACGATCACTTGGGAGGAAAAGCTGTGCGTCTTTCCGCATTTACAGTTTTCGAGCATATAGATACCTCTCGCATAAAACAGAGGCGGCCATAAGACCGCCTCTGTTGTAATTATAATGCTTACTTCAAAGATTCCTCAACAGCGACAGCAACGCTAACGGTCATACCGACCATGGGGTTGTTGCCTGCGCCCAGGAAGCCCATCATCTCAACATGGGCGG
>CAYLNV010000080.1:0-5540 GCA_964385085.1 uncultured Oscillospiraceae bacterium | reverse complement strand
ATTTTCCGTGTTTTATCGGCGCAAACCCTTCGGATAGTGATTTTTCAGTACTTTTCCGTCACCTTTTCCCCATCCGATAGGATAGCCGTCTACCGTAACCAGACACCAGCCCCGCTGTGCAGAAGGAACGACTTCACCGTGTAGCCAGGCCCTGACAGCATCGCTGTCTGCGGGGTAATCCTGTTCAGTCGCAGCATGCTCCAGCCACAGTGCCAAAGCATGGGCCGGCTCGAAACGATCCTTCTTGATGATGCCCAACTCCAACCCGGGCCGCAAGACCTTGACACCGCGAATATCCGGAATTCCGGCAGGTGTCCGGTATAAGCTCTGACCGAACTGCAGGAAGCCTCCTGCCTGCAAGGTAATATCCAGCTCCTTTGCAAAGTCCGACCATTGTTTTGGCACTTTCTCCCCTGTCAGCAGATTTACAGAGCCCGATCCTCCGTTATTTTTGCGCAGCACCGCAACAAAATGACCTTCACCCAGCAGCTTGTGCGGCCAAAGGCGGTACATACCCTCCCCTACCTGTGTAAACCAGGGGGCATCCACCGGCTCTAAGGAAAATTCCGGATGCCGTTTCAGGAAATGCTCCACCGTTTCTTCATTTTCTTCCGGTGCAAAGGTACAGGTGGAATAGACCAATCTGCCATTGGGACGGACCAGAGCCGCACCGGAGTCTAAGATCTCCGCCTGCCGTCGGGCGCACATTTCCACCGTTTCCTGACTCCAATCGGTGATGGCAGCCTCCTCTTTCCGGAACATACCTTCACCGGAGCATGGGGCATCGATCAGCACCCGGTCGAAATAGCCGGGATATTTGTTTGCCAGGGTCTGCGGGTGTTCATTGGTAACCAGCGCGTTGGCGATCCCCATCCGCTCTATATTACGGCTCAGGATCTTTGCCCGCTTGGGGTTAATCTCATTGCAAAGGAGAAAGCCCTCTCCGCCCATCCGCCCTGCGATCTGGGTGGACTTACCGCCCGGAGCCGCGCACAGATCGCAGATCTTTTCGCCCGGCTGAGGGTCCAGGAGCATTGCCGCAGACATGGCACTGGCTTCCTGTAAGTAGTATACGCCTGCTTCGTGGTATGGGTGCAGACCGGGACGGCTCTCCGGGTCATAATAATAGCCCATAGACTCCCACAGGACCGGTTCTCGCACAAAAGGCAGTGAAGGGGGATCGCCTTTTAACCGGTTAAACCGCAGTGCCACGGCCCGGGGCCGTTCCAGAGATCCCAGATAATCTGTATATTCCTTGCCAAGCTGTTTTTTCATCCGTTCCAAAAACGCTTCAGGCAGCATACTTTCTCTCCTTTGTTTGTCATTCAAATATCTGTGTTGATTATAGCACACTTGGTTTTGTATTTCCACCAAAAAAACAGCCGCCTGCTGCGTTTGCAGCAGGCGGCCGCCCTTATACAGATCGATATTTGTGCTTTCGGTCATGAATGATCATGCCCGCAACGGTAAATGTCAGCAATGACACATGGGTGATCAGTGCCCCGAAGGACATTGCCAGCACATCATACAAGCACCACAGCACTGAATTGATAATGGTCCAGATCCGATAACGGGCACCATTTTTCTGACCGATGCAAAACACGAAGGTCAGCGATGCTGCGATCGCCAGCAGACCAAGCCAGGTGAAGCCTGCCGCAAGATTACATCCGACAAACGCAGCGGCATAGACTGCGATCAGCCAGGTGGGCAGCTTCTTATCCCTCCGGTCAAAGAAGGAATTGATCAAGGTCTGCACAGCACCGATGCCGCAGGACACCGCGCCGTTGATGCTTCCGTCGATCAGATAACCTGCCGCGACCAGCGCATTACCAAAGAACACCAGCAAGAGGATCGCTGTCATGCGCTTCCCTTTTACAAGGGATGCGGCGATCATACTGGCAAGGCCAAGAAAACTCAGAACATATGACATAGGTTATTCCACTGTTACCGGTGCCACACTGGGTTACTTACCGGCCTGCATCTCCTCGATGGATTCCAAAATAGCATCTGCCATATAGTCAAGCTGCTCCTGGGTCAGACCATAGATGGGGAAGTGGGTAAAACGGCGGTCAAAGACCTCCTCGGTTACAGGGCAGGTAGCCGCAATGGCAGCCTCGTCATAGCCGCGATCCTTAAGGACCTCAAAACGGTACAGAGGACCAAAGTGGGCAATTTCTGTAACACCCTTCTGTGCCAGCTTCTTCTTGAACTGCTGCACATCGCCGCCGGCCTTCTCCGGGTCGAGAATAACACTGTACAGGTGGAAGGTGGGCTTGATCTCGTCGTTACCCAGATCCTGAGGAATGATCGCATCGCAGCCGGACAGACGGTTTGTCAGGTAAGTCGCAGCCTGAGCACGGGCCTCCAGGATCTTGTCGTAACGGGCCAACTGAAGCTGCAGACCCAGGCCCTGGATCTCTGTGGTGGAGAAGTTGGTAGCAACAAAGCTGCTGCCGTCCTTGCCGGGAATGGCGCATACATCGTACAGCCAGTTCTTGATCTGCTTGGAGAAATCAGCACCCAGGAAACGGGCACGCTTCATCTCAGGACGGAATTCCTTGATGGTGGTGGTCAGGATACCGCCTTCACCGAAGGAGGTCATGTTCTTGACCTCATGGAAGGAGTAAGAACCGAAGTGGCCGATGGTGCCCAGCTTCTTGCCCTTGTACTCACCGCCGAAGCCGTGGGCGGCATCCTCCAGAACGATCAGGTCGTGCTTTTCTGCCAGCTCCATAATGGGATCCATATCCACAGGATAGCCGCCAATATGTACCGGCACGATCATCTTGGTCTTGTCGGTGATCTTCTTGGCCACATCCTTGGGATCCATATTCAGGGTTACGGGATCTACGTCTGCAAAAACGATCTTGCAGCCGATGGACAGAGGATATGCCATGGTAGCAGCAAAGGTGATAGCAGGTACGATGACCTCGTCGCCGGGCTGCAGATTTGCATACTTGGAGGCGATCTCAAAGCCTGCGGTGCAGTTGGTCAGGAACACACAGCCTTCGGTGTTCAGGAACTCGTCGCACATTTCCTCAGCCTTGGCGACCTCAGCATCCAGGGACAGCTTCGCGGGAGGCTCTGTGATCTTGTCCAGAGCATAAACCTTCTCTTCCACAGCCTTGACGGCTGCATCGTACTCTGCGCCCTCGCCCTTCATCATAAAACGGACGATGGCCATCAGGTCCTCGGCATTATAGTTTTCACCAACTGCTGCCCAGGGCACCTTGGTTTCACCGGTGTTGTAACGAAAATCAGAAGCTTTCTTTGCCATAACGTTTTCTCCTTTACATTGTTACAGTTATTTTTTCATCATTGGA
Organism: uncultured Oscillospiraceae bacterium; assembly: GCA_964385085.1. GTDB lineage: Bacteria > Bacillota > Clostridia > Oscillospirales > Oscillospiraceae > Faecousia. The sequence continues at coordinate 2,217 of CAYLNV010000080.1, read as the reverse complement.
GCGGTAAGCCGCCTCCATGATGCGCTGGACTTGCACAGCCTGCTGGGCAGGCACTTCGAGCGGTGCGCCGGTCAGCAGGGAATTGCTGAAGCTGGAGATCTCTCTTGCATAAGCATTGCCAAACTCCACCTCAATGGTCTGACCCTGGGCCTTGTTGGTATCCTGCTGGGCAACATAGCCGCCCTGCTCTCCCAGGAACATCGCGTCCAAAGTGCCGCCGTCTTCCTGACCGATCACACCGTAGCCCAAGAGTCTGCCCCGATCACCGAAGATCTCAATGCGCCATTTGGCGGCTTCATCAGGGATGTTGAAATTGGACTGGACGACACACTGGCATCCGTTTTCCATGCGCAGAAGCACTGTGGAGCTGTCCTCCACCTCATAGTGGAAGGACAGGGTGTCGTGAAAGGCTGCCACATCCTTTGCATCGCTTCCTAAAATATACTGCATCAGGTCAATACAGTGTACACCCATATCCATCATCGCACCGCCGCCGGAGGCAGCCTTGGTCTGCCGCCATGCACCGGGAATATCCGGATACCAGCAGGTGAACTGGGCATAGCCGGAGACAGGCTTGCCGATCTTGCCCTCAGCGATCGCCTTTTTCATAGCCTGCACGTAAGAGCCAAAGCGCATCATCAGGCCTGCTGCGATCTTCACACCCTTTGCCTGGCAGTAATCCACCACCTTCTGACCTTCCTCGGCAGTCATCGCCAAGGGCTTTTCGATCAGAATGTGCTTGCCGGCATCCGCAGCCGCCATAGCCTGCTTTGCATGCAGCACCACAGGGGAAGCAATATACACTGCATCGATTTCCGGATCTGCCAGCAGATCCGCTTCGTTGTCATAGGCTCTTTTACAGCCCCATTTGGCCCGGCATTTTTCAGCCAGTTCCATATTGATCTCCATAACGGCGACCAATTCTGCGTTGTCGCAGAGCATCATGCCGGGAATGGTACGACGGTCAGCAATGCCGCCTGCACCGATCACACCCCATCTGATCTTCATTGTCTTACGCTCCTTTTTCCTGTAATTTTAATATTTCTATACATAATTATACCAAGGGGGACCGACTGAAAAATAGTAGCTTTATTCCTTGGTTTTTGCACTATGTTCCTTTTTTGAAAAAATTATTGACAAAAATTACGTTTTCTCTTATAGTAATTTTAAGGAAGGTGATGTTATGCTGGTCCAATATGATGTTCCCAAGATCAACAGAGTGCTTCACGATTTTTATACAGCAACCGGTACGCGCATAGATCTTTTCGACACTTCCTTTTCACCTGTCAGCTCTTCTCAGCATGAGATCTGCAGCTATTGCCAACAGGTCCAGCAGAACCCGGTCTGTAAGAAGGCCTGTATCCGCTTTGACAAGGATCTTTTGCTAAAAAGCAAAACGAGCCGGCAAAGTCAACAGCAGCTTTGCCCCTTTGGTCTGCTGAACATCGTAACCCCGATCCTCCACGAAGAAACGGCCATCGGCTATTTGTTTTTCGGTCAAATGAAAACAACAGTCAGCTTTCCTTCGGACCTGCTTTCTGCGCATCCTTCCTTGCGGCGGGACTACGAGACCCTCCCTCTGTTCAGTCTTCCCCAATCGCAAAGCATTGCTTCTCTGGCGGAGATCCTTATCAGCCATATTTTGACAGAAAATATGCTTAAGCCTGATTCCGGTGAGGTCCTGCCAAAGGCTGTTGCTTATATTCAGTCCCATTTGGACCAGGATCTGTCCATCAAGCAGATCTCCAACGGGATCAATGTGTCCAAAAGCGTCCTGTATAAACGGTTTCAAAGCCGCTTTCATTGCACCATCGGAGAATATATCAACAAAAAGCGGGTGGAACGCTCGGTGCGATTGTTGACCTCCACATCGCTGTCTATGGAGGAGATCTCCCAGCAATGCGGGTTTTCCAGTGCATCCTATTTTACAAAGGTGTTTAAGCAGCACATGGGTATCACTCCTCTGAAATTCAAAAAATCACAGCCATAATAAAGCAAAACGGTGCAGCTCATGGAGCTGCACCGTTTTCATATTATTCGTCTTCCTTGGCTTCGTCGATGATCTTCTGCTGGTTTGCCTTGGGCACTTCCTCATAGCGCTCAAATGCCATGGTGAAGGCGCCTCTGGCCTGGGTCATAGCACGCAGATCAATGGCGTAGCTGCTCATTTCAGCCATAGGCACTTCGGCTTCCACCACGGTGTTGCCGTCATTGTCC
>CAYLNV010000079.1:0-5592 GCA_964385085.1 uncultured Oscillospiraceae bacterium | reverse complement strand
GAAGCCCAGTAGCCTTCCTTGGCGTAAATACGCATACCGGTGTTCCGGTAGAAACGGACGGTGGTATCCACCTTGTCCATGGTTTCCAGTGTGTCGCCCTTGAGCTCATCGCAGGAGTCGTACCACATCCAGTTGATAGAGCCATTGGCATACTTCTGTGCCAACTGATCGTATACATCTGCAAGGTATACGGTCTTGTCGCTGAAAATGCCGTAAAGATCGTCAGCCAGGTCGAAGTCGTAGACTGTGCCGCTGATGGACTTTTTCTTAGCAAGGGCCTCGTCGGCAACCTTACCGTCGATGGTCATCTGGATCTCCTGAATGTGCAGGAGCGTACCCAGCTTCAGGTCAAAGACCAGCACATACTCTTCGTTCTTACCGAAGGTATACTCGCCTAAATAGAAGGTATCTTCACCTAAAAGCTCCGCATTGGAGATCAGCAGATTATCGCTCGTCATTGCTGCTTCGATCTGCTCCTCAGTCAGCACCATTGCGTTGGCGGCGGGGATCAGATAGATGTCAGCGACCATCTTGCTCTTTCCGTTGGAAACCAGGCGGATATCATAGGTAGCTGTGCCGGGGCTCTTAATACGGAAGGAGTACCAGGAGCCGGGGAAATTCTTATAGTTATCGTTATTTTTAAAGCGGAAGCAGCCTTCCCGGAAGGAGCCGCCGGTAGCACCAAACTCGGTGCTGATGGTCTCAAACTTCCAGTCGGTAGTGCCGGCGGCATACCGATCCTCCATATAGGCGCGGACACGGTAGCTTTTATCGTTGTTGTAACGGCTGCTTGCGCCCAGCTTGTCAAGGAGGGGATCTTCCCGGCTCAGGTCAAAGTCATAGACCTTCTTTTCTACCGCGGGAATGTCCGGATCGGGTGTGGGCTCAGTCAGCTCAATGGACTGGAGGTAAATACGCTTGGCGGTGCCGGTGGTCTTCAGGAGAATAATGTACTCACCGGCGGCTTCAAAGTTCCACTCGCCTACGCGCATCTCGGTCATAGTCTTATCGAAGGTCGCCTGACCTGCCTTGTTGGCATCGGTCATCTGTGCTTCCAGTGCAGCCTTGTCCATCTGGTCGGCTGTAGCAGGGAAGATGTACATATCTGCAGTAAAGCCGGAGACGGGATTATCCTTCTTAACGGTGATCCGTTTTGTGCCGGCAGAACCCACCTTCACACGGAAGGCGACCCAGTTTCCGGGCTGCTCATTGTCCTTCAGGATCGTGCCGTCCTCGCCGTACATATAGCGCAGACGCAGACCGCCGTAGCCATTTTCTGCATAATCATCTGCCATAAAGCCAACGGATGCAAAGGTGGTATACTCCATCTTCCAGTTAAGCTCATTTTCTTCAAACTGGGCTGCAATGCAATCGTTCAGTTTTTTACCGCAAACAACACAGGTCTTGGTCATTTCCTTATAGCTCATTGCCTTGTCGTTTACGATGAACATATGCTTCCGGCTGTCTTCCTCATAGAGGGCGAAGTTGTACACACCCTCTGTGTAAGTGCCGGTACATTCGGTGGGCAGCGGCTCGGTGGGTGTTGTAGAGGGAAGGGTCTGCTCAGGTTCATCACTGGTGGGAACCACCAGCTCCAGCGCACCCATAAACAGATCCTTGGTGTTTACCATTTGGAACAGGATCACATAGTCTCCGGCTGCGGAGAATTGATAAGTGCCTATGGTTGCAGTGGTCGCACCGGAGGCAGCATTCAGTCTGCCGACCAGATGGGCTTCATCTGCCTGTGCGCCGGCGGCATATTCCTCAGCAGTGAACAGATATACATCGCTGACACCTGCAGAGCCGTAGGCCTTGCTGTAGCGCAGGCTAAACTCGCCTGCTGCGGGAACCTCCAGTGTAAATGCTGCGGTTGCGTTCAGATTGGTTTCGTTACGCATACGCAGGGGATGGTCGCCGCCCGAAACGAACTGGATAGACTCCAGGGTGTTTTCCAGATGTGTCCAGCCCAGATTCTGGTCTGCCAGATGTTCGCTGAGCTTTTTGCCGCAGCCGCACTGACAGGTATTTCCGAGACCGAGCACAGATCTTGTTCCGATCACATTGTTGTCAACGGTAAAGTCGTAGTATTTTACCACAGCACCGGGGGTGGTGGTGTCCAGCTCGCCGGGAACGGTGGTAGCCTGTGTTGCTCCGGTGGATGCCTCGGTGGATGCATCGGTAGGTGCAGTCGTACCACTGTCAGGGTTAATGCCCTCTGCATCGGTCGCGATCAGCTCCAGCTTGCCTATACCAATGGTAGAAGATTTCAGGGAGAACACCACAATGTGCTCACCGGCAGTGAAATTCCAGGCATTTGCAAATTCAGCGGAGGAAGTGGTAGTGATCTCGCCCAGGGAATGTTCAGCCGCAGTGGAGGAAGCCATCAGGTCTGCAACCGTTCCGCTTCCCAGCTCTGTGGCAGAGAAGACATAGGTCTCTGCCTTATTCTCACTGGTGACGCAGGTGGTGTATTTAAGATTGTAAGTGCCGGGCTGGGAAACCTTGATCTTCAGGGCGACCCAATAGTTCTTGCCCTTTGCCCGCAGACCCCAGCCTGCATCGGAGCGGAAGGCAACATCGTCCCAACTGGAAATGCTGGTGTCCAGGATCATCCAGCCCAGGCTGTCATACTGTTCTTCCAGATGTGCCTTAAACTTCTTGTCGCAGCAGCCGCAGTTAGAGGATGCCAGCTTCTTTGTTTCGCCGCCAACCATTGCATTGTAGCCCTTGTCGTTGGCAGCATCGTAGAGCACGAAGTCGTATTCTTCTGCCACAGTGCCGGGGGCAAGCGTCTCGCCGCCCTGGGTAGAGGCAGTGGTATCGCCGCCCTGGGCAGGTTCGCCGATCAGCTCCAGCTTGGCCAGATACATATTCTTGGAGTCCACCATCTTCAACACGACGATATAATCGCCGGCAGCGGTGAAGTTCCAGGTGCCGAAATCGAAGACAGTGTTGTTGCTGTCCACAGAGATCTGACCCACAAGGTGGCTTGCGGCACTTGCCGTCATCAGGTCAGCAACCGTGCCTTCGCCCTTTTCGGCAGCCGTAAAGATATAGGCCTCATAAGTACCCTTGCTCAATGCCTTGCTGGCAGTGTAGCGCAGGGTGAAGCTGCCTGCTGCGGGAACGCTGATCCGGAACGCGCCAAAGCCGTTCTGATCGGTATCCTCATCCTGCAGACGCAGACCCCAGTTAATATCCTTACGGAAAGTAAGGCCGGTCAGGGTATGCTCCAGGAAGGTCCAGCCCAGGTCCATACCTATCAAGTGATTTTCTACCGTACCGCAACCGCAGGCGCAGCTGTTGCTGAGGCCTCTGTTGCTGGCAGTACCGTAGATAGCGCTGTCGAGAACGAAGTTGTAGCTGGCAACCACATTCTCATCGCTGCCACTGTCTGCAAAGGTCGCCGGCACAATAAAGGATGCCAGAGAGCACACAAGCAGCAGTACAGCTATTAGTCTTCTGAAGCCTTGTCTCATAAAAATTCCTCCCATAGTATAAATTGAAGGTTGAAAATGGAAAGTTGAAAATTATGTAGGGAATACAATATATGCATTCCGCGGAACGGCACACAGGCCGTTCCCTACGAAAATAATTGTCAACTGTCCGCTTGGTGTAAAAAACACCCCTGCGCTTTCATTTTAGCACAGGGGTTTGTAAATGTGTTGTAAAAATGTATCGTTTTTTATTTTGCCATATTTTGGTAAAGCTCCCGCAAGATCTGGCGCTGGACCTTTGGACTGTGCCCCATATATTTGGTATAGGCATGGGTCATATGACAAACATCGTAAAAGCCGCAGATCTGGGCGATCTGGGTAATATGGTAGGTGGTATTTTTCATATAAAGGTGTGCCCGGCGGACACGAAGCTTTTGTAAATACTGAGAATAGGTCTCTCCCGTCACCCGCTTAAAGTACCGGTACATCACCGCACGGCTGATGTTACCCACCTGCAGAAGCTGTTCATCGGTGATCTTTTCAGAATAATGGTCGTTTAGGTAAGAAAGGATCTTAAAGATCGGACGCACACGGCTCTGGACCGTATGCAGCGCCTTTTCCAGCAAATGCTCAGGCAGCGAAAATTCCGGCAGGGAGAATATCTCCTCCAGATTTTCCCAGATCCGCACATCGTTGGTGGCACAGTGGAGCTCATAGCCCAAAAGCACGAACCAGGAAAACACCTTCTCCACGGTTGCCTGAGATTGGGGGCTGAGCATCCGGTAATAAGTAAATGCCGGGTCTACCTCCGGAAAAAAATCGCCCAAAAACATCTGGACTGCCGCATTCTTATGGTTTTGGGGAGATCTCTTCAGCAGGATATCGTAGCTCACATTCAGGCTCAGGACCTTTGCCGGCTCATCAAACCAGACATTGTGCTCCGTTCCGGCGGGAACGACCACCACCGAGCCCTTTTCGCACCGGTGTACGGTTTGCCCGATCCGGTGAAAATAGTAGTTGTCATAGCAGTACCATATCTGCACAAAATCGTGGCTGTGATAAGTACTCACGTGGGCACCATCATATTCCCGGTAGTCCGCAAAAACCGGATATTTCGTTTTTGCAAACCTTTCAAAGGCAAAGCCTATGCTGATGGTTTTCTTTACATTATCTTCCATATTCTCACCGCCCTTTTTTCAGTTTAACACAGAAAAAGGAAATTTCAAGTAAAATCGTATCTTCGATAATGATGCGGTTATTCGGTAATTCCCAAAAGCTTCAGTGCATTTCCCCGGCAGATCTTATAATAGGCTTCCTCAGAAATTTTCCCGGGTAACATCGCCGCTGATAAAGGACCAGAACCGCTGGGAATGACCCAGGAATTTCAAATCAGGAAAATCCTGCAAGGCTTTTTCCAGACGGGGTAAGCCAAAGTCATCCACAATACCATAGCCGCGATTTTTGATGCCGAACTTTTTTCATAATATTACCTCTTACGGAAGGCAAGATAGCCCTCAAGGATCAGGGAGGCGGCAACTGCGTCCACCGTATTTTTCCGTTTCTTGCCGTGGTAGTTATGCTCATTTAATATATTATGGGCTTCCACGGTGGTCCGGCGCTCGTCCCACAGCTTTACAGGCAAGCCGGTGGCTTCCTCTAATTTCCCGGCAAATTCCCGGCAAAGCCCGGCTCTTGGTCCTTCCGTTCCATTCATATTCTTAGGAAGTCCCACTGCGATCTCCCCGATATCGTTTTCTGACACCAGACGGCACACTTCCTCCAGGGTCTTGTCCATTCTCCGGCTGTGGATCACGGTCGTCGTTCCAACAATGGAACACAAAAGATCGGAAATCGCCACACCGGTGCGGGCATCTCCGTAATCGATCCCCATGATTTTCATATGTTTTACCCACTTTCTAAGCATTTGTGTCATTATACTACATATTTCAGGAAAAATAAACGGAAAAATAACGAAAAAAGTTGTTGACTTCGTTGACCCCCTGTGTTAGAATGTATCTACCTGTGAAAAGAGGGCTTTTTTTGTGCGCCTTTTTTCAGCCCCGGAGCGGTAGTTGTAGTTGACCGCTTGCTAAATTTTCTCTAGCCGGGGTGATACAGGGAGGCAATTTTTAAGGAGGTGCCGTTATGCGCGTTA
>CAYLNV010000078.1:0-5621 GCA_964385085.1 uncultured Oscillospiraceae bacterium | reverse complement strand
GTTATACAGCATGGGATCCCACCGCATTTGCCTTTGTGCGCGATGGCAGCTTGTACATCCCCACCTGCTTCTTTTCTTATACCGGAGCAGCACTGGATATGAAGACACCCCTTCTGCGCTCAATCGATGAAGTGTCCAGAGAAGCCGTTCGTATTCTCAGATTGTTTGGCGACAACGAAACCAAGCGCGTGGAAGCCTGCGTGGGCGCTGAACAGGAATATTTCCTGCTCCCCCGGGATATGTATGCCCAGCGGGAAGACCTGCGGCTGACCGGCCGTACGCTTTTTGGCGCACTTCCCCCGAAAGGACAGGAGCTGGACGACCATTACTTCGGTACGATCAGAAACAGAGTCAGCCTCTTTATGAAGGATCTGGACGAACAGCTTTGGCGGCTCGGTATTCTTTCCAAGACCAAGCACAACGAGGCTGCTCCCTGTCAGCATGAGCTTGCACCTATCTTTTCCGGTGCAAACAGTGCATGTGATGCTAACCAGCTTACCATGCAGGTCATGAAGAAATGTGCTGCCAAGCATAATCTTGTCTGTCTGCTTCATGAAAAGCCCTTTAAAGGTGTGAACGGCTCCGGCAAGCATAACAACTGGTCTCTGGCCACAGATACCGGAAAGAATCTGTTCAGCCCCGGCAAGACTCCCAGACAAAATGCACAGTTTCTGGTTTTCCCGGCAGCATTCATCAAGGGTGTGGACGAATATCAGGAATTCCTGCGCTGCACCGTTGCCACAGCCGGAAATGATCACCGTCTGGGCGCTCACGAAGCACCGCCGGCAATTGTTTCTATTTTCCTGGGTGATGAACTGACTGCGGTCGTTGAATCCATCGTCAACAGCACCAATTATACTGACCCTGAAAAGACAGTTATGCGGGTCGGTGTGGATGTGCTTCCTTCCATTTCCAAGGACACCACCGACAGAAACCGCACCTCTCCCCTGGCCTTCACCGGCAACAAGTTTGAATTCCGTATGCTGGGCTCTTCTCAGTCCATTGCAGACCCCAATGTAGCCCTCAACACGATTATGGCTGAGGAGCTGGGAAAATTTGCAGACGAGCTGGAAAAAGCGGATAACTTTGACGAAGCCTTACATAAGCTGGTCTGTCAGGCTCTGACGGATCACCAGCGCATTATTTTCAACGGTAATGGTTATTCTCAGGAATGGAAGGATGAGGCTGACAGGCGTGGCCTGAGCAATCTGCCTGCCACCGCAGACAGCCTTCCCACCCTCATTTCCCAGAAGAACATCCACCTTGTTACAAAGCACAATATCTTCACGGAAGCCGAGCTGCTTGCCCGGCATGAGATCCACATGGAATCCTACTGCAAGATCATCAATATCGAAGCGCTGACCAGCGTTGATATGGTGCTTCACCAGATCTTGCCTGCCGCACTGGCATACACAAGCTCATTGTGTGAGGGTATCGTCAGCAAAAAGGCTGCCGGTATTTCCTGCAAAGCAGAATCCGCACTGGCTGACCGCTTGTCTGCAGCTTCTGATTCCCTTTATGAGAACTGCGAAAAGCTTCGCGCTGACCTGACTTCTGTACCAGAGCAGATCAGCGATGCTGTTGCTTATTACCACGATGTGATCGTAGCGGATATGGAGGCTGTGCGTCGTGATGCTGATATTCTGGAACAGCATACAGACAAATCCTATTGGCCCTACCCCACCTATTCCGATCTGTTGTTCTATTGATCCAAATAAATTGGGCGCGTTGCAAACCAATGCAATGCGCCCGAACCCTATGCACTATTCCACATCCTACGGATGCAGGGCGACATAATAGTCGCCCCTGCATATTCTATCGCAGATTTTGCGTATTCTGCAACAACCCCAATACATTTTCACTTACTGCCGGTTGAACCAAAGCCACCGGCTGCACGCACAGTCTCAGACAGATCTTCACACTCTGTAAACACAGGTGTCAGGACCGGAGTAACCACCAACTGTGCAATTCGCTCCCCATGACTGACGGTCTGTTGCTGATCGCCATGATTATGGAGCACCACCATAAATTCGCCACGGTAATCACTGTCCACAACACCTACTTTGTTTGCAGGTGCCAGGCCACGCTTACAGGCCAGACCGCTGCGTGCGTAGATCAGTCCTGCATAGCCCTTGGGGATCTCCATGGAAAGCCCGGTAGGAATAAACGCACTTTTTCCCGGTTCGATCACCACATCGTCATCCAGGCAGGCATAAAGGTCAGCACCGGCTGCCTCTGCAGAACCGTACGTGGGCAAGATCGCGTTGTTTCTCAGCTTCTTTACACGAATACTTTCAGTCATTTTAATCCTCTCCCATTTCCTTGCCAATCCTCCCAAAGGACGATGGCATTGTTCTTAAGTGTAGCCGGCACATCAATGAGCCTTTGATTGGACGATCCCCGGAATCGCAAGGACAGGTCCTTCTTTTCCAGAATAAAAGGACCGTCTACAAGAACATCCAGATAGCTTAAATATTCCTTTGTGATCTCCCAAGGTCCAAGCTTTCCGGCAAGAATGTCCCGATCCATCAGGTATCCTGAAAAGGCCCAGATGGACTTATCCGGGTATTTTGATTTTATCTGGCGCAAAAGTGCAAGGACAGCCGGCTGATTTTCCGGCTCAAAGGGTTCACCGCCGAGAATGGTCAAGCCCCTTACATGAGGCGGTGCGAGCATTTTTAATATTTCGTCAATGGTTTCCTGCGTGAAGGGCTGTCCGTATTGAAAATCCCAGGCGACTTCATTGAAGCAACCCTTACAGCGATGGGTACAGCCGGACACAAACAGGCTGACCCGCACACCCGGTCCGTTGGCAATATCACAGTTTTTGATGGCTGCGTAATACATGCAATGCCCTCCATTTATTTCCTTTTGTTTCCAAGCATCGCAAACCACTCAAATGTCAGCGGCCAGACAACACCGGCAACGATCACCACAAGAAAATACCGTGCCGCTCTGCCAACAGATTCCCCCATCAGGGAATTGAGTGCATCCTTCGTTCCGGATTTCACCGCCAACACAACCAGCAAGCCGAAGAACACCTTTAAGATCTGCGCCCACCAAACAGCACTGGTCTGGAAATCCAGCCATTTCTTATCAACAAAGTACACCACAGTCATGCCCAACACAGCCCCAAGCAGGGTGTAGGAATTCTGTGTGCCGGATTCCAAATTCTGGATATCAACATTCTCGGGAAAGGGATATAATTCCACAAACAGCAGATACCCAACAGCAAGTGCTGTCATGGCCGCAAGTAAATAAGGGAAATATTTCCCGTCCTGATCCATCACCACCGGCCGGAGCAGGATGATCAAGGCGATGCCAATAGCGGCCGCAGTGAGCACGTCCAAAGGTGTATGCACACCAATATACATCCGGGAAAACGGAACAAGAATTGCGATCAGAATCGAACCGATCCGCACAGCTTTATTCTTCGTCGTATATGCGATGCTCCCGAATGTGCCAACGGAGCTTTGGGTATGTCCGCTGGGGAAGCTATAACCGCCTGCCCCTTCCCTTGCCTGCTCCAAAATGGTGAAGTTTTCATCCAATACCCAGGGTCTGGGGATCCTGAACCACAGCTTCATAAATTGATTGATGATCGTTCCAACAAAGCCAACCGTAAGCACATAGTATCCCTGACGCTTATCCACGCACCAAAACAACACCAGTGCGACGATCAGGAATGCCAGCTCATCACCCAATTGGGTAACCGCAAGCATGAATTCATTTAAAAAAGGCATCCGAATTCGCTCGAGCAAATATAAAAAACCCATAGAATCCCTCCAATTTTTCATAAATATTATACATTGTCTTTCCTCAAATGTAAAGTTTACAATCCTGCAATTTTAGTAAGCAGTAACCATCATGGATCAATCAATTAAGGACACACTATTTAAAGAATAATTTAACAGGAGGTAATTCATGCCATACTACTATCACTACGGCTTTGACTGGACTTATATGATCCTTATTTTACCATGTCTGATCTTATCCCTCTGGGCCAGTGCACGGGTCAATAATACCTTTAAGCGCTATTCCAAGCAGCTTTCGACCCGCAACATTACCGGGGCGCAGGCTGCACAGCGCGTCCTGTTCAGCAATGGTGTTACAAATGTCCGGATCGAACGGATATCCGGAAATCTGACCGATCACTATGATCCCAAAACCAATGTGATCAGGCTTTCTGACAGCGTGTATGACAGTGCTTCCACGGCAGCGATCGGTGTCGCCTGCCACGAAGCCGGTCATGCAGTCCAGTATGCACAGAATTATGCACCAATCAAATTACGGGCAGCTATCATCCCAGTTACGAACTTCGGCTCAAAGCTGGCAATGCCCCTGATTTTGCTGGGCATCCTGTTGTCTGGATTTGCAAATATGTCCTATGGCTTTGTTTATCTTGGAATCGCCTGCTTCGGGCTGTCGCTCCTCTTTCAGTTAATTACCCTTCCTGTGGAATTCAATGCCAGCCGCCGTGCTCTGGAAGCGATCAGCGATTCAGAGCTTTTAACACAGGATGAGATCAAAGGTGCCAGACGCACACTGTCTGCGGCTGCCATGACATATGTCGCAGCCACAGCCGTTTCGCTGGCACAGTTCCTGCGCCTGCTGGTGCTGTTCGGCGGAAGAAGCAGAAATAACCAAAGATAACGTTGATCAGACTTTGAGAAAAGGGACGATTTTCAGGAATAACGAAGAACAAAACGGACAGCCCTGTGTATTGACACGGGGCTGTCCATTTATGGTATAAAAATCACCGGCCAGAGGTCTGTATATTAAAACTTTTCCTGCGCACCGCAGACAAAAGCTCTTGTTTTTTCACTTTTCGGTGCGGTAAAGACCTGCTCCGGTGTGCCGATCTCCTCGATCACACCGTCTGCCATATAGATCACCACATCTGCAACACTTTTTGCAAACTCCATCTCATGAGTTACAACGATCATGGTGTTTTCCTTGCTCTTCAGGCCGCGGATGACACGCAGGACTTCCCCTGTCAGCTCCGGATCGAGGGCACTGGTAGGTTCATCGAAGCACAGAACCTCAGGATCCATGGCCAGAGCCCGTGCAATGGCAACACGCTGCTGCTGTCCGCCGGAAAGCTGATAAGGGTAATTGTTCAGCTTTTCCGAAAGGCCTACCCGTTCCAAAAGCTTCTTTGCGTTATTTTCGATCTCCTCCGATGTTCCCTTCTTTAAAAGCGTCGGCGCCAGGGTTACATTTTGAAGCACAGTATACTGGGGAAACAGATTGAAATTTTGGAATACCAAGCCAAAATGCAACCTGTTCTGCCGGATCGTTTCATCATCAATTTTACAGGCTTCATCTGCGTTAAACAGAACATTATCCCCAACAATGATCTGTCCTTCATCCGGGGTCTCCAGGAAATTCAGGCAGCGCAAAAGCGTGGTCTTTCCGCTGCCGGAAGAACCGATGATCGCAAGCACCTGACCACGCTCCAACGAGAAATCGATGCCTTTAAGAACATCCACTTTACCGAAGCTCTTTTTGATATTTTTTACTTCCAATAATGCCATAATCTAACTCCTGAAATAACTGAGCTTCTTTTCGATCTTCCCCAACACAATGGTAAGAACACCCACGAAAATTAGGTAAAACAC
>CAYLNV010000077.1:0-5638 GCA_964385085.1 uncultured Oscillospiraceae bacterium | reverse complement strand
CATCAGGATACCGGAAACATCGGTCCAGTTTTCGTACACATCTGCGTCCAGTGCAGCCGCAGCCAGCGCGCCGGTAATATCACTGCCGCCTCTGGAGAAGGTGCGGATCGCGCCATTGGGCATTGAACCGTAGAAACCGGGAGTTACGATGCCTGCGCCCTTGACCATGGAGCGAAGGGCGGCATAGGAAGTATCTTCGTTCACAGTGCCGTCCATGTTGAACTTGACCCAGTCAGCAGCGTCAACAAACTGGAAGCCCAGCAGGGAAGCCATCAGCTTCGCAGAGAAATATTCGCCCCGGCTGACCAGCGCATCCTGTGTGATGCTCTTGGACAGAAGCTGCTGCTTCAGCTCTGCAAATTCTGATTCCAGATCCAGATCCAGCTTCAGATCGTCCCGGATCTGCAGATACCGGGAGGTGATCATCTCGAAAATGGGAGTGCAGTCTACACCGTACTGCAGGTGGGCATAGCACAGATACAAAAGGTCTGTAAGCTTGTGGTCGTTCTTATCCCGCTTACCGGCGGCGGAAACCACCACCACCCGGCGGGCATCGTCAGCCAGCAGAATATCCTGCACCTTGCGGTATTGACCGGCGTCTGCCATGGAGGAGCCACCGAATTTTGCAACTTTCAGCATAGTTTACCTTCTTTCAGGAGGAATTTTTTAGTCTTCACTGACAGGCAGTGCAGCAATAAAAGCATCGGGATGGTCCTTCAGCCATGTGTGCATTTCCTTAACGGAGACCGGCTTTGTGATCACAGCATCGCCCCAGGTGGCCTGGCGGTTATGCTCCAGCCACGCATCCTGCGGGCCGCTGACATAATAGCAAAGGGCATCTGCATTGACAGCACTGACCTTTTTGCCATAGGGACTGTAAAACCCCTTACCGGACAGCACATCCGCACAGTCCTGCACCACATTATATGCAGTGGGGTAACGGCCTGCGCCCTGACCGTAGAAGCTCATACGGCCGGAAGCACTGCCCACCAAGGTGATCAGGTTATAGTTGGCAGGAACGGCTGCCTCGGGCTCACCCTGACGGAACAGGGTAGGCTGCACATAGGCGCTGATACTGCCGTCCTGATTCTTTCCGGTGGAGATCAGCTTACATACAAGACCGTGGGATTTGAAGCTGGCAACGTCCTCTGCCCGGATGTTGCGGATACCCGCAGCGGGAACAGTCTCAGGATCCAGCGTAATGCCAAAGCCAATATTGGAAGACAGGATCAGCTTATGCCAGGTGTCGATCCCGTCCACATCGGTGGAGGGGTTGGCCTCTGCATAGCCAAGGGCCTGTGCCTGAGACAGCGCGTCTGCGTAGCTCAGATCCAGCCGGGTCATAGAGTCGAGAATGTAATTGCAGGTTCCATTCATAATGCCGCCTACCCGATGGATGGACTGGACCCGGCGGGCCCGCTCCAATTCGGACAGCCAGCCGATACCGCCGCCCACAGCCGCAGTGCAGCGGAAGCAAACACCCTTGCTTTGTGCCAGGGGGATCAGGTCATCATAGAAGGTGGCGACCAGTGCCTTGTTGGAAGTAACGATGTTTTTACCGGCCTCAATGGCAGCACGGACAAACTCGTAAGCAGGATGCAGACCGCCCATAGCCTCCACTACAGTATCGATGGTGCTGTCCGTCAGCACATCCTGAAAATTCTTTGTTACCTGTGCGTCGGGCAGGGAAATGTCCTCCAGACACACTACCTTTGCAACCTCCATATCGGAGCGGAGTGCAATGATGTCATAAACGCCCCGGCCCACAATGCCAAAGCCAAGCAATCCAATCCGCATACTATGTACCTCCCGTTTCGTGATTTATGACGAAAACACTTGCTTTTTAATAGGAAACAGTATATCATATCCTTATAAAAAAAGCAATAGTTGCAAAAAAACAAGTATTGGAAGGAAACTGCGTGAGATTTGTGCAGTTTTCTATGTTTTTACAGGAGGTCTCTATGTTTTACCATTCTACCCGCTCAAAAGAGGGAAAAGTTGACAGCGCCCAAGCCGTTCTTTCCGGCCTTGCACCGGATGGCGGTCTGTATGTACCGGAGCAGCTTCCCACCATTGATGTGGCCGCTTGCCTGAAGGAAGACACCATGTCCATGGCCACCCGCATTATTGGCGCAATGCTTCCGGATATTGAGAATATGCCTGCCCTTGTGAAGCGGGCTTATACCGGAAAATTCCAGTCCGACGAGCTGACACCCACTGTGGATACCGGTCGTTTTACGGTGCTGGAGCTGTTCCGCGGTCCTACCTCTGCTTTTAAGGATGTGGCGCTGTGTATGCTTCCGCAGCTTCTGACGGCAGCTAAGACGCAGAAGGGAATGAAGGAGGATATTCTGATCCTGACAGCCACCTCCGGCGATACCGGCAAGGCAGCGCTGGCAGGCTTCCGGGATGTGGACGGTGTCAGGATCTGCGTGTTCTATCCTCAGGGCGGTGTGTCCAGGGTCCAGCGGGCGCAAATGGTAACCCAGGAGGGCAACAATGTGGCAGTCTGCGCAGTGGAGGGCAATTTTGACGATGCCCAGACCGGTGTAAAAAATATTTTTGCAGCCGCGGAAAACGGCTGCCTGCCCGGTGGCAACAAGAATCGGCTGTCTACGGCCAATTCCATCAATATCGGCCGCTTAGCACCCCAGATCACCTACTACTTCAAGGCCTATGCAGACCTGCTGGATCGGGGGCAGATCAAAATGGGCGACAAGGTCAACTTCTGTGTGCCCACCGGCAATTTTGGCGACATTCTGGCCGGCTGGCTGGCAAAAAAGCTGGGTCTGCCTGTGGGCAAGCTGGTTTGCGCCTCCAATGCCAACAATGTCCTGACTGATTTTATCCGTACCGGTGTTTATGACCGCCGCCGTCCCCTGCATAAGACCATTTCTCCGTCTATGGATATTCTGGTCTCCTCCAATCTGGAGCGGCTCTTGTACTTTATGTCCGGCAGCAACACAGAGCTGGTTGCGCAGCTTATGGGTGAGCTGAACCGGGAGGGTGTTTACACCGTGCCGGAAGAAATGCAGACGGCGATCAGTGAGGAATTCTGGGCAGGCTTCTGCGACGATAAAAGAGCCAGCCGGACGATCGAAAAGGTCTGGGAGGAACAGGGCTACCTGTGCGATACCCACACGGCAACAGGCTGGGCTGTGGCAGAGGATTATGTAGCTGAGACCGGTGATGACCGGCCTATGGTGGTTTTGTCCACCGCTTCTCCCTATAAGTTCCCCGCCGCGGTGCTGACGGCCCTGGAAGGGGAGAAGGACATGGACGAGTTTGCCATGATGGACCGCTTGCAGGAAACGACCGGTGTTCCGATCCCCGGGAATCTCAGCGGCCTGCAGGAAAAGAAGGAGCTGCACACCGGTGTGATCGCAAAAGACAAAATGCTGGAATTTGTTATGGCATTGTAAAGTGATTATCCTGCGATGCCGTCGATTGTCGGGTCGTCGGAGAATTGAAGAACCAGCCGGTTGGGCAGGCATACGATCTGAGCGCCCCGGTCGCAGAAGCCGCGGGCCATGCAGTGCCCGTCGGGGCAGTCTGCTTCCGTAACGGCCACCTTACCATCCCGGATCGTTACAGTATTTTCACCCCGGGCCGATTCTACAGAAATAGTCCGGTCCACAGAAAGGGGCAATGTGTAAAGCACCTTGCCATCGGAAATAACGGTTACGGTGCTGGCAGCGTCAGCAGACCGGAACAGCCAAAAGCTCAGACAAACACAGACAGCTATGATCGATCCGGTCAAGAAGATCCAAAATTTAGTTTTCAACAGTGATCACCTCGTACTGACACCCGGAAAGGGCCGCCCCTTCTGTGGCATAGATCATGCCGTCAGTGGTAATAAACACGGCCTCAAAATCATTGCTTTGCCGCCAAAACGCTGTGGCCTCCTCCAGCCCCATCACAAACAGGGCAGTGGACAGAGCATCCGCAGTCAGACCGCTTTTGCAGACCACCGTTACAGACATGAGACCGGAAGCGGCAGGTGCGCCTGTTTCCGGGTCTATGATGTGATGATAACGGACACCGTCTGCTTCAAAATACCGCTGATAATCTCCGGAAGTAACCACAGCAGCCGTACCGACCACCGATAAAACTCCAATATGATCACTGCCCCGGGGGTCTTGGATCCCGATTTGCCAGGGTGTGCCGTCAGGCTTCTGACCGTAGGTCTGGACATTGCCGCCCAGATTTAAAATGGCATGGGTAATATCTGCTTCAGCCAGGATCTCCACAGCCCGATCCCCTGCGTAGCCCTTCAGCGCCGCGCCCAGATCCCATTTGGATTCTGATAAGGCTGCGGTAATTTCCTCTTCTGTGGGGATATGGAGATCGTCTGTATAAAAACCCCATGCCCGGCTGACGGAAAGCAGCTTGGGGTCAAAAGCGCCCTTCGTGCGCCGGGAGAGGGTCTCCGCTTGTTCAAAAAGGGCAGCTTGCTCCGAAGTTAGAGATACATCCTCGCCCCGGTTTATTCTGCCGATAACAGAACTGTCGTCAGCGGCAGACCAGGTGCTGTCCAATTCTTCCAGAAGGGAAGAAAGAAGGCTGCATCCTTCCTCTGCGTCTGCACCCCATAGCTGCAGCTCCATGACCGTATCCATGGCGAATACGGTTTTTTGAACAGAAGTCCGGGCACACCCGGCAAGCCCAAAAAGCAAGCCCAGGCATACCAGCAGGCAGATAGATCGCTTCATAGTTACTCCTTTGAAAACTTTCTGATGGTAAGTATAGCAAAAACAAGGCAAAAAGGCAATAAAAAGCTGAAAAAAGTGCTTGACTTTTTCAGGATGTTTTGCTAAAATGGACCAGCCGCATTGAAGAGGCTTAAGAGGTGCGCCCAAAAGCACCCGCCTTTAAAGCGAGACTACACAATATAAAGTAGGTGAAAAAGAAATGAAAGCAGTTATCGTGACCGGTGGCAAGCAGTACACCGTCTCCGAGGGTGATGTCCTGTACATCGAGAAGCTGGAGGCAGAGGCTGAGGCTACCGTGAAGTTCGACCAGGTCCTGGCAGTGCTGGACGGCGAGAACTCCAAGATCGGCGCTCCCGTTGTTGAGGGTGCAGCAGTCGAGGCTAAGGTTATCAAGAACGGCAAGGGCAAGAAGATCGACGTTCTGAGATACAAGGCTAAGAAGAACGAGAAGAAGAAGATCGGCCATCGTCAGCCTTACACCAAGGTGGAGATCACCAAGATCGCTCTGTAATTATGACTAGATGCGAATTTTTTACTGAGGAAGACAGGATCACAGGTTTTTCCGTGTCCGGTCACAGCGGCTACGCTGAGACAGGAAGTGATATCGTCTGTGCAGCTGTCTCCGCTGTTGTGACTATGGCTGAGACCACCATCAATGATGTGTGCGGTGCAAAGGCCAAGGTCCGGGTCAAGGACGAGGATGCTCGTGTTACCCTGACCCTCCCCGCCTCCTGTGATGAGGAAGAGGCAGTTCAGGCAGTGCTTGCCGGAATGATGCTGACGCTGTGCAGTATGCGGGATGATTATCCAGATTATATCGAAGTTTTGGAGGTGTAACACCATGCTGAAAATTGGTATTCAGTTCTTCGCGCACCATAAGGGCGGCGGTTCTACCAAGAACGGTCGTGATTCTGAGGCAAAGCGCC
>CAYLNV010000076.1:0-5641 GCA_964385085.1 uncultured Oscillospiraceae bacterium | reverse complement strand
TGGTCAAGACGGTGCTGGACTCCTCTCTGGAGATCAGCGCCACCATTGCCTCCTCCGGCTACAACGGCATGGTCCAGGGCGGTTATTCCACCGGTCTGGAGGGATTGCTGCGCATGGACTATCTGCCCAGCTCTGCAGTCATCCGCAACAACGACCAGGTGGTAACCACCGGTTCTACCGTTTACCCCCGGAATCTGATCCTGGGCTATGTGGTGGACGCAGGCTTTGACGATACCGGTGTTGCCAAATATGCCCTTCTGGAGCCTGCGACGGACATTGGAAGTCTGGAACAGGTGTTCATCATCACCGAATACAACGCGGGGTGATCGGATGGGGAAGAAGTATGAATTCCGACCGGATAAACCCCGGTCGGGCCTGCTCAGCAAGCTGTATCTGACGAAGCTGCAGCGGCGCTCACTGCTGAAATGGTGTCTGTACGGTCTGATGCTGCTGATCTTAAGTGTATTGCAGGATGTGATCTTCAGCCGTGTGCGGCTTTATGGCGCGTCCACGGAGCTTGTGCCCTGCGGTATTTTTCTGATCTGCATTTTAGAGGGCATCCACACCGGAAGCGTATTTGCACTGGTGGCCGCCCTGGTTTATCTGTTTTCCGGCACAGCGCCCGGTGCTTATGCCATGGTGATCCTTGTGGTATTGGCGGTGGTCGCTTGCGTGTTCCGGCAGGCTTATTTGCAAAAGAGCTTTTCCTCAGTGATGCTCTGCACCGCTGTTGGTATGCTGATGTATGAACTGACCGTGTTTGCCATGGGCTTGTTTCTGGGCCTGACAACACCGGGCAGAGTCCTTGGCTTTTGTGTTACGGCAGTCCTTTCCCTGGTCGCTGCACCGGTGTTGTATCCGATCGCGGTTTCCATTGGAAAGCTTGGAGGTGAAGCATGGAAAGAATAACCCGCCGGCGGGCATTGCTCCTGCTTCTTTTTGTGGCGCTGGTGCTGAGCTTTTTCGCCTTTAAGATCTACGATGTGCAGATCATTCAGACAGGCGGCAATACGGACAACACCTCCACCTTTACGACCTATACCCGGGTGAAAGCGGCCCGGGGCGAGATTCTGGACAAAAACGGTAATGTTCTGGTCAGTAACCGGGCAAGCTATGATCTGGTGATCAACCACTATGTTCTGATCTCTGCAGATGGAACAAACAACTATCTGTACGATCTCATTCAGCTTTGCGACAGCCAGGGCATTTCCTACACGGACCGTTTCCCCATTTCTCAGGAGCGGCCCTTCACCTATACCCTCAGCGAATATAATTCCGCATGGCAGGGATATTTTCAGACCTATCTTGAGTATAAGGGCGGCCTGGATTCCGACATCACCGCGCCCCTGCTTGTGGAAAAGCTGCGGGATAAATATCAGATCCCCGCGGAGTGGACTGACGATGAAGCCCGGCGGGTCATCGGTCTGCGCTATGAGCTGGACCTGCGGCAGTGCGTGGGCACGCTGGCAAACTATGTGTTTTTGACCGATGCCAGCGATGAAGACCTGTCTGTGATCATGGAATTGAATGTTCCCGGACTGAACGTGGAAGCCTCCACGGTCCGCGAGTACAACACCACCTATGCGTCTCATATTCTGGGCTATGTGGGTGCTATGAATGCGGAGCAATGGGAATATTTCAAGGATATCGAAGGCTATGAAATGGACGCGGAAGTGGGTCAGGACGGCCTGGAAGAAGCCTATGAGGAGTATCTGCACGGTGTTGACGGCTGGCGCGAGGATACCGTTGCCACTGACGGCACGCTGATCTCCTCCCGGTATATCACTGAGCCGCAGGCCGGTGCAAATGTGGAGGTATCGATCGATATCAGTCTGCAGCGCACCGCAGAGGATGCACTGAAAAAGGTCATCGAGGACCTGCGGGCAGGAGATGGCGACGGCTCAGACGCGGGCGGCGGTGCTGTGGTAGCGACCGATGTAAAGACCGGTCAGGTGCTGGTCTGCGGCAGCTATCCAAACTATGACCTGTCCACCTTCTTTGAAGATTATAACGAGCTGGCAGCGGATGAATACAGTCCTCTGTATAACCGGGCTCTTCTGGGCGCGTATCCGCCCGGCTCAACCTACAAGATGTCCATGGTGGTGGCGGCTATCGAGAGCGGTCTGATCAATTCTCAAAGCACCATCACCGACTACGGTAAGTTTACAAAGTACAGCGGCTTCGATGCCTCCTGTCTGGCATACAGCCTGACCGGCAGCACCCACGGAACCATCAATGCAGCAGTGGCGCTGCAGAAGTCCTGCAACTACTTCTTCTATGTGCTGGGCGATACCATCGGTCTTTCCAGTATGGATGATACGGCAAAGAAGCTTGGTTTGGGAGAGCCCACCGGTGTGGAGCTGTATGAATCTGTGGGACACCGGGCCAATGCGGAAACAAAGGCACAGCTTTACAAGGGCGACGACTCCGGCTGGTATAAGGCAGACCAGATCCTGGCAGCCATCGGCCAGTCTGACAACCGGTTTACACCCATGCAGCTTTGTGTGTATACAGCGACCCTTGCCAATCAGGGCAAGCGCTACAAGGCTACCTTTATGAACCGGGTGGTGTCCTCGGATTACCGGAGCTTGTATCTGAAAAATGAGCCCACACTTCTGTCCCAGATGGATATGTCCGATGAGGCATTTAATACGGTCAAGGAGGGCATGTATATGGTGGCCAATGTTTCCGGCGGTACGGCATACAGCACCTTCCGGAACTATCCCATTACCGTGGCGGCCAAGACCGGTACGGCACAGACCGGTATTTCTTCTGCATCGGATAACGCGGCATTTGTTTGCTATGCGCCTCTGGATGATCCTCAGATCGCCATTGCCGTGTATGTGGAAAAGGGCGGCCACGGTTCGACCCTTGCCACTGTGGCAAAGTCCATTTTGGATGTTTACTTCTCGGTGGGCGAAACTGCCGATGTGAATACCTACGAAAACAAATTGAGCTAAATGATCGGAGAGATGGACATGGACAAGAAAAAGCGGCTGATCCTTCTGTGCGCGCTGGTCCTGACCGTTGTTTTGGTCCTGGTGCTGTGCGTGGCATCCTGTCAAAAAACAGAGGAAGAAGAGGAAAAACCGCCCCATATCGGTCTGTGTCTGCGTCAATATGATGATGACCCGGAATTTGGGCAGGAGCTGCAGGCGCGTCTGACGGAGCTGGGTTATGAAGTAACCGTGGCAGATGCGAAAAACGATCAGACCCGGCAGACAGAGCAGATCCAGGCTTTTTTGAATGAAGAAAGCGTGCTGCTGGTGATCGAGCCGGTGATCGTGGCGGATACGGAGGGCACTGTCCGGCTTCTCATGGAACACGATGTACCTGGGGTGTTCATAAACTATGAGCCGGAAGAAAGTGTGCTGAGCATGTGGAACAAGCTCAGCTATGTGGGAAGCACCGTAGGCGAGGAAGGCGGTCTGCAGGGACAGATCATTTTGCAAACAGAGGATCAGGGCGATCTCAACGAGGACGGGCAGGTATCCTGTCTGGTCATCAGCGGTCCTGAGGACCATATGGATGCCCGGCTTCAGGCAGAGGGCTGTATCCGGGCAATGACCGACGGAGGACTGACTGTCAGCCAGATCGAAACGAGCTGGGGCGATTGGACCGAGGAGGGCGGACGGCAGCGGTGCGCAAAGGCACTTTCCCAGTACGGCAAGGATGTTGAGGTCATTATCTGCGGCAATGAGGCTGCCACGCTGGGCGCACTGCGTGCGCTGGAAAATGGCGGCTGGCAGGTGGGCAGAGATTTCTACCTTGTGGGCATCGGTGAGGAACGGGCTGAGGAGCTGACCGGAACGGTAGTCCGTGATCTGGACGGGTTGTTCCGGCAGACGGTCGCTGCTGCCAAGGACTTGATCGCAGGCGAAGCAGTGGAAAAGACGTATTATGTAAACCACAAGATCCTGACCCCGGAAAAGGAAGGATCATAATTCGGTAGCGGGTCTGTTGCAAAACACGAGATTTTGCGACAGACCCGTTGCTGTATTCCTGATGATCCTTCGGTGGCAGGTGCAGGGGCGCGCTCTGATGCGGCGATCCGTATACCTGATCGCAGGGCGGGATGCTTCCGCTGCCTGATGGGAATCTCATAAATTTATTGCCCGGTGTAACTTGCTGTTTACAGAACGGGCAGTTGTGTGGTATGATAAAAAAAGTATAAAAATACTGAGGTTATAAAAATGGACTATATTGTATTGGACATGGAATGGAATCAGCCCTGGCCCGGGTCTCCTTCCTCCAGAAAGGTGCTGCCGGTGCAGATCCGCGGTGAGATCATTCAGATCGGTGCTGTGCGGGTTACGGAAGACCAGACTGTAGCGGATGAATTTCAGGTGCTGATCAAGCCAAAATATTATAAGCGCTTAAACCGCAGGGTGGGGAAGCTCACCGGCATTAAGGAATCCCAGCTTCGGGATGAGGGTGTGGGCATGGTGGAAGCCATGGACCGCTTCCGTGCCTGGTGCGGGGAGGATGTTACCTTCCTGACATGGGGCTTTGATGATATTACCATCCTTCGCGAGAATCTGCAGCTCCACGGGATCGAGGATAACTGGGTCAGCCGGTGGTACAATGTGCAGATGATCTTCAATGCCCAGACCGACGGCTCCAATTCCCAGAAGGCGCTGAAAACAGCAATGGAGATCTTTGGGATCGAGCCCAGCCGCCCGGCCCATGATGCCTTGGGCGATGCTTACCATACTGCTTTGATCTGCGCCAGGCTTGACCTGAAAAAGGGAACGGAAGAATATGCAAAGGCGCTGAAGGAGCATGTCAACGGCTTCCACGGTGCGGAGCTTCCGGGCTGTATCAGCCGGAAGGTGTTCTATGACTATGCGGATAAGCGGGCGGCGCTGTCTGCCATGTCCGGAAAAGAGAATCTGTGTCCCACCTGCGGGCGGCAGATGTTGGGCTCTCGCTGGTTTGCCCAGCCGGGTCGGCGGTATATGGACCTTGCCACTTGTCCGGACCATGGGAAGTTCCTGATCCGGGTGCGGTTGTCTGACCAGCCAAACGGTACGGTCCGGGTCAGCCGCCTGACCTATGAAGCGACCTCCGAGGCGGCACAGGCCTATGCCCGTCGGGCAGAAAAGGCAGAGCCGGAAATGCCCCATCGTTCGTCCTCCTCCCGTCGCCGCCGCCGCAGCAAGCTTCCGGAAAAGAAAGAACAGTAAAATTCATATGCGCTGACCTGAAAATAAGGTTACGGCGGGAGTAAACCCCCGCCCTACGATTGGTTGTATCCGTAGGGCGGGGCTTGCTCCCGCCGTTTATTATATTTGAATTAATTCTGCTCCAGAGACAATGTGATGGTGGTCTTGTCGCAAACCTCTGCAGGGCCCCAGTACTGGATCGCACCGGGGTAGACAAAGGAGGTTTCAACGGCCCACTTTTCTCTGTTGGCCTCGAAGAATTGGAAGGGCTTGCCCTCCAGATCTACCAGCGCCTTGCGGATAACAGGCTTATCTGCACCGTGACGGCGCTCGATGTTCATCATTTTGGTGATGGGCATGCCGCCGGCGATCCATTGCTCAGCAGGCTTGCTGAGATTGGAGACCTTGGACAGGTAACCGGTGTAGCCGTACTGGATCAGCATAAAGGCATTGTAGCCAAGGCTGTAACAGTAGTC
>CAYLNV010000075.1:0-5651 GCA_964385085.1 uncultured Oscillospiraceae bacterium | reverse complement strand
AGTGCCTTCAGCGCACCATGGGCAAACACGAGCTCATCCTTACTGGTGAGGGCATGGAACTTGTTTTCTGCAGTGGAAAAATCCTTGCCGGTCAAAGTGCTGACCGCCTTGGCGACCGCTACATCAAAGCCCTTGGGGGTGTTCAGACCCGTTCCCACGGCTGTACCGCCCAGCGCCAGCTTTTTCAGCTCCGGCAGGGCGCGCTGCAAAAGAGACTTGTCCTTTTCCAGACTGGACCGCCAGCCGGAGATCTCCTGGGAGAAGGAGATCGGTGTTGCGTCCTGTAAATGGGTACGGCCGGACTTGACGATGCCTTCGTTTTCTGCTTCCAGACGAAGGAAGGCAGAAATCAGCAGGTCGATGGCAGGGAGCACCTTGTCCTCGAGCGCCAGTACTGCTGCAATATGCATGGCGGTGGGGAAGGTGTCATTGGAGGACTGGCTCATGTTAATGTCGTCGTTGGGGTGCAGGAGCTTCTTGCCTGCCAGGGCATTGCCCCGGTTTGCGATCACCTCGTTGGTATTCATATTTGTTTGCGTGCCGGAGCCGGTCTGCCAGACCACCAGCGGGAAATGTGCGTTCAGACTGCCGTTGATCACTTCATCGCAGGCAGCGCAGAGAACATCATATTTTTCCCCGGTCATCTTTTGGGGCAGTAAGGCGCTGTTTGCCATAGCGGCAGCCTTTTTCAGGATACCAAAAGCGTGGATGATCTCCCCGGGCATGGTCTCGATGCCCACACCAATGGGAAAATTCTCACAGCTTCGCTGGGTTTGCGCGCCCCAATATTTATCAGCGGGCACTTGGACTTCGCCCATGGAGTCATGTTCAATGCGATAATTCATAGTCTTGCGCTCCTTACAGATTGCTGGGAAACAGCCGGGCATCCGTGTGGGGGATGAAGCAGGCAGCCACAAAGGAATCCATGTAGCCGGGATAAGTAGACAGCTCCAAATAGGTCATGTTTGCAGCCACCTCAGCGCATTTTGCAATGGCCGCATCGCTAAGGACCATAGCGTATGCACCAGTCAGTGAGGAGTTGCCGATGTATTGATACTTATCCAATTCCACATCCGGGAACATACCGATCCGGACTGCGTTGCGCATATTGATACCGGAGCCGATGCCGCCGGCCACATATACCTTGTCAATGCAGTCAGGTGTCATGTCCACAGACTGCAGCAGGGTGTCAACGGCAGAGAAGATCGCACCCTTGGCCCGGATAAAGTTGTCGATGTCCACCTCGTTGATGGAGACCTCTCTGCCGGTCTCCGATTCCTCTGCAGTGGCGATCACATAGCGGCCCATGCCGTGGGCATCCCGCTTCACCCGTTCACCCTCCCGGACGAACAGACCCTTTGCATTGATGATCTGACAGCGGTACAATTCCGCAATGATGTCAATAATGCCTGAGCCGCAAATGCCTACCGGCTTTTGGCCTGCTTCACCTACGATGGTCAGGGTAGGCTCCATGGTGTTTTCGTCGATGGTGCAGGCTTCAATGGCACCGTCGGTGGCACGCATACCGCAGGAAATATCGCCGCCCTCAAAGGCAGGACCGGCAGAGCAGGCGCAGGACATCAAAAAGTCCCGGCTTCCGAATACGATCTCGCCGTTTGTGCCCAGATCGATAAACAGGCTCATTTCGTCCTTGTCCCAGATCCGGGAGGCCAGTGCGCCGGCAGTGATATCACCGCCTACATAAGAGCCGATGTTGGGGGCAATGACCACAGGGGCCAGGGGATTGGCAGGCAGGTGCAGATCACCGGCAAGGAGACCTTCCCAGGAGAAGAAGCTGGGAATGTAGGGGTCCATCCGAACAGGATCGGTATCCACACCCACCAGAAGATGGTTCATGGTGGTGTTTGCGCCGATACTCAGGCGCAAAATGCTCCGGGCAGAAATGCCGGCTGTTTTGCACAGGTTGGCAATAATGGGCGTCAGGGTGTCCTTTACGATGGCATCCTGCAGCTTTTTCCTGCCGCCGGGACGGCTTTGCTCAATAATACGGTTGATCACGTCTGCGCCAAAGCGGATCTGACCGTTACCGGAAGATCCCTTGGCAAGCAAACGACCATCTGTCAGGTCGGTCAAAACCATGGTAACGGTGGTGGTGCCGATGTCGATGGCGCAGCCGACGATGGCGGTGTCTGCAGGACCGCAAATATCCATGCACAGGAAGGTCTCACCCTGCAATTCACCCTTGACGCAGACAGTGAAATCATGCTCCCGCAAGGTGCTTGCCAGTTTGGTCATCACCGGGAAGGGGAGGCGCACATCCTGGATCCCAAGGGCTTCCTGAATGGCCCAGGTCAGGCGCTCATTGTCGGGCATGGTGTCGTCCATGGTAGGGGCGGACATGGTCAGCGCCACAGCACGGAAGCAGTTTGTGAAGGAAATACCGCTGTCAAGCAGACCAGCCTGAGCAGATTCAAAGATCGCCAGCTCCTGGGGAGAGGACAGATCTGCCGTTTTCATGCGGCTCTGATAGGCTGAGGCGATATCCGGTACAAGGACGGTGCAGTTGCCTGTAACCTTGGAATTGCAGCTAAGCCGCCAGCCGTTTTCCCATTCCTCGTCGCTGATGTGGCGGCTTTTCACGGACTCCAGTTCACCCTCCAAAAGCTGAACGCGGCACTTGCCGCAAGAGCCGTTGCCGGAGCAGGGGGCATCAATGGCCACATTGGCACGACGGGCAGCCTCCAGAAGATTGTCGCCTGCGTTGCACTCCATGGTTACGGGCGCACCGCCTTCAATTTGAAAGATCACTTTACTCATAGCGTACCTCGTAAAATGCTGTATTTGCTTTGATTATAATGTTAGGGCGGAGAAAAGTCAATAAATGCAAGTGTGCCAACCGCAGTTTTCGTGGTTGGCACACTTGCATTTATTGAACGATTGTTAGGTGTCGATCCTGTAAAACTTCTTCACAAAGGAAAGGAAGCATACTTCCTCTGGGGTCAGGGATCGGTTTTTGCGCCAATAAAGCCGCATCTGAAAATCAGCACCCTTTGCAGCCAGGGGGACAAAATGCAGGTTTGCGTGCATGGTCCGGGCAACCTCCAGGGAGGAGAAGGCAACACCGAGACCTTGGGCTACCATATGGTTGCACACAAGAGAGGAATAGGAATTTGCGGTGGGAACGGCATAGTCATTTTCTGCAAAAACGCGCATCAGCAGCTCGTAAAAGGCATAGTCCTGCATCGGCAGCAGCAGATGCTCGTTTTCCAGATCAGCCAGGGTAACCTGCTTTTTTTGCGCCAGCGGATGGGATGGATCGACCAACACAACTGTATGGTCAGCCAGCAAAGGAATACTATCCATTTCCTGTGAATAAGAAGGAGGAATGAGCCGTTCGTTGGCTAAAAGGAAGGTGTACTGGGGCAGCAGTCCGTTTGCGGTAAACTGGGTCACACGCATACTGGTCAGGGACAGGGAAAGCTCCGGATGCTCCTGAGAGAAGCTGGGGATCAGATCTGCCCAGGAATGGCTGGAGTATGTAGCCACAGATACATGGTGAGACTGGGGAGTGGCGCTTTGCCGCAGCTCCACCTTGGCGCAGTCCAAAGCAGCAAATACCTGGTTTACATGACGCAGAAAGATCTGCCCCTGACGGTTCAGTATGATGCTGTTGTTGGTCCTGTCAAACAGGGGCATACCCAGCTCTTTTTCCAGCCGGGAGATGGAGGTGCTCAGTGCCGGAGCAGAGATAAACATTGCTTCAGCCGCTGCTGAGATCTTCCCGATCTCGGCCACGGTCTTGAAATATTTTAGCTGCAGCAGTTCCATAGGAAGTCTCCTTCTGTATATTTCTGCGGCTATTATACAACAGCCCGGCATAGTTTTCAAGTTATGCTATTGCTATAAAAACAGGAAGGTGATATAATCAAAGCATAAAAATAAAGGAGAGAGGAATATGGACGGACAGATCAGACTGATGACACATAATGTATGGAATCGGGATGAGAATTTACCTGCCTGGGAGGAAAACGGAGAGGATTGCTCCGCTGCCGCCCGGGTGGACGGACTGGTTCAGGTATATCTGGATACCCAGCCGGATATTATCGGCGGGCAAGAGGTATCTTCATTGATGGCAGATCTTTTAAAGGAGCATTGCCACAGCGCAGGGCTGAACTATACCCTGATCTGGGGTCGGTTTACACCCATTTTGTACCGTGCAGACAAATTTGAACTGGTGGATTCTGCCTTTGGTACATATCCGGAGACCATAGAAGGCTATGAGGGCAGCTTTAACGATGTGCAGTCCAAGGCCTGGAATCTGGGTGTGTTCCGGGAGAAAGCAACCGGAAAGGTATTTGTTTTTGCAACGACCCACCTGTGGTGGAAAAAAGAAGCGGCTGAGCTTCAAATTGCGACCCTTACGGAAAAATCAGGCGCCGGTGATTTGAGCCGCTACTACCAACCCCATTCTGACAAGGCCAGAGAACTCCAGATCGCCATTCTTGCGGAAAAGGTGATGGAATACCGGGAAAAATATAACTGCCCTGTGGTGCTGGTAGGCGACCTGAATACCGGCTACGATTCCAAGGCGGCCTGCTATCTGCGTCAGCTTGGCTTCCGCCATGCCCATGATATTGCCACAGAGTATGCAGAGGAAAGCGTTGGCTACCATGCCTGCACCAATACAGGCTACGAAAAACATTACAGCAACAAGCCCTTTGAGGAGGCCATCGACCATATTTATCTGCTGGGAGAACGGCACGGCACAGTCAAGCGGTTTGAGCGGTATTCCCCGGAATACTATCTGCCCATCTCCGACCATTCTCCGGCCTATATCGATTTTGAGCTGTAAAAAGGCATGTCCTTTTTCTGCCGAATTTCTGTTTGTCAAACAGGCTTGAAATTCCTTTCGGGGAAGACTTCTGTGAAAGAACGGGTCTGGTGCAAAATGTACATTTTGCACCAGACCCGTTGCTGTTTATTCGTCTTCCGGACGGATGGCATACAGAGTTTCCACCGTCTCCCGGAATGTGGTCTTTGCCTCCAGAACAGACTGCTCATAGGCCTTTAGCTGCTGAGTCGCCTGATCGGCGGCAGTGCTGATCTGCTGGGCAGCCTCCTCAGCCTTCACACAAGCGTCTGCCAGGGCTGCGTTGGCCTTTTCGTAGATTCGCTGGGCTCGTTCATTTGCCATGCGTTCGGCCTTCTCTGCCCGGCGGTAGGTCTCCAGCTCGGCATTTTCACAACCGCCTTGCTGCGCAAGCTTCTTTTCCAATTCCTCGCATCTTGCCAGAGCTGCATCCAACTCCTGCTGCAAAGCACTGTTGTCAGCGGGAGCAGTTGTATTTTCAAGCTGGGTGTTGAGCTGCTGGATTTGGGATTGATAGTAGTTTGTGAGGTATTCAATGTACTGCACCACATCATTCCGGTTAAAACCGTTCAATGCGGAACGAAAACGCTGTACTGCCGGCATAAAAAGGCCTCCTTGCTGCAATTTTCTTTGAGTATAGCATATTTTTGCCGGGAAAACAACTATTTCTGCGAAGAAAAGGGAAAGGAGGGGGAATTTTTCCAAATGGAGGGAAAATTTTTCAAAATGCCCCCTTTACAAAACGGAGGGATTTTGCTATAATAGCTGGGCTATGCACCGGTGGCTCAATGGATAGAGCATCGGATTCCGGTTCCGAGGG
>CAYLNV010000074.1:0-5655 GCA_964385085.1 uncultured Oscillospiraceae bacterium | reverse complement strand
TCCGGTGATAGCAGGGCTGCAGGGTCTGATCCGGCGCAGGGGAAATGCAGTTAATACCGCAGGTGGTGCGGTGGGATTTAACATACATTTTATCTGCGCCCGGCGCAAAGCCCTCGTCCTGGAAGTGGAGCTCATAGCCCATCAGGGCAACGAAATTCTCGTCGGTCAGCTCCGGATGGGGGATCATCAGGTTATGCTCCGTATAGGCAATGGCAGAGTAGCCTTGCTCCATATACATTTTCTTCAGCTCTTCGGGGGAATATTCACCGTCGGAGTAGGTAGAGTGGCAGTGGAGATTGGCTTTGTAGAATGCTCCTTCTTTTGGTAGCAGATATTTTTTCATAATACCCTCCTGCTGTAACTGTTTTTTGTTTTGTGATACTGCCAGTATAGCACATCCTTCCAAGAAAAAGCGTATAATTGTATCATTTTTTAAATTTGGAAAATAACGGAGGTGGCTCAATTTGAGCCACCTCCTACGGTTTCCAGCGGATGCGATTCTTACAGCTGATCCAAATTCAGGCTGAAGGGCTCTAAACAGTTCTCGATAAACCAATCAAGCTCCGGCATAGCCATTGCCTTAAGTGCCTCCAGAGAAAGCTGGGCGGCAGAGTCGAACTCTGTGTTGCCTGCCTTTTGCTCCTCGATACATTTAATATAAGCAGACAGCTTGTCTGCCGCCTTAATGACGGGAAGCAGCTCCTTGTCATCCTCCAGCACCAGGGGGGCATAGCTTTCCCGAAGCTGCCGGGGAAGCATATCCAAAAGACGCTCTCCTGCGATCCGCTCCACCTGCTTGTAGGCAGTTTTGATATCCGGATTGTAGTACTTGATGGGGGTAGGCAGGTCGCCGGTCAGGATCTCGGACGCATCGTGATACAATGCCGCCACTGCGCATTTATCCGGGTCAGGTCCGTCCAGCTTCAGAATGTCCCGACGGATCAGAGCCAGCGCATGGGCCAGCACCGCCACCTGATGGCTGTGCTCCTGTATATTCTCTGAAAATGTGTTGCGCATGAGACCCCAGCGGGTAATATACCGCATCCGTCCCATCAGCGCGTAAAATTCATTTGCCATAAAAACCTCTGTTTTTAGTTGATAGTTGATAGTGTACAGTTGACAGTTAAGGTGTGCGCTTTGCGCACAGGTTTGAAATTATTTCCGCAGGAAATACATTAACTATCAACTGTCAACTAATATTTTTTCTATTTCTTCCAGAAGATCTGCCGGGTTATTGCAAAAATAGGTTGCACCAGCAGCAAGCAGACATTCCTTATCCCGAAAGCCCCACAAAACGCTCAGGCATTTCACACCCGCATTGCGGGCGGTCTCCACATCGGTCTCGCTGTCGCCTACATAAATGCAGGTATCCACACCGATCCGCTCCATCGCCTTGTTTACCATGTCCGGCGCCGGCTTTCGGGGGCAGTCCGTGCTTTCGCCCCGGGCATACACACCGGGAAAATAGTCTTCACACAGCGCCTTGGTCGCACCGTCCGGCTTGTTGGAAACAATGGCAACAGGCCAGCGGGCGCAGATCTGTTCCAGCGCCTCCGGGATCCCTGCATACGGGCCGGTCTTGACCTGAGAATGGGCGGCATAGTACGTCTGATACACCGCCAGCACTTCCTCCAGGGGCGGGTCGTTTTCCTTGCCCGGAAGGGATCTCCGCAGCAGATTTGCCGCCCCCGTGCCCACAAAGGTGCGGACCTCGTCCAAGGTCCTTTTCGGGCAGCCGAACTGCTCCATGGTGTAATTGACCGCATCCTTCAGATCCTCCAGGGTATCCAGAAGTGTGCCGTCCAAATCAAATAAAATACCTGTTTTCATTTAATATCCTCTGTTTTTCAGTATCCGAATATCCTCTCCCACAAAGGTCAGCCGCTGGAAGCTGCCTTGCAAACGGGAGCCGATCTGGGGGGAATACCGCCGGGTGATCTCCTCCACATTCAGGTTTGTGGATATCACCATAGGCTTTCCGGAAAGAAGCCGGTCGTTTACAAGGGCATACAATGCTGCGGTTACAAAATTGCCGGGCAGCTCTGTACCCAGATCGTCCAGGATCAGCAGATCGCAGTTTTCCAGTCTTGCGGCCTCCGCCCGGCTGGTATCGTCCGGATCGAACCGGTTCTTTTCCAGCTTGGAAAACAGATGGGGCGCGCTTTCGTAGGCAACGGAATACCCCTTATCTGCCGCAGACCGGGCAATGCAGGCAGACAAAAAGGTTTTGCCTAGGCCTGTTCCGCCCACAAACAGCAGATTGCCGCTGTTGGGGCCAAAGGATGCGGCATATTTCCGGCAGATATGAACATTGTGCTCCATAATGGTCCGGGGGCTTGCGCCGTACTTGGGATCCACCTGATCCGGATAATAGTCCAGACGGAACTTCTCAAACCGTTCGTCATTGGAAGCAAGCAGGGCAATCTCCTTCTTCTGCTCCTGACGGCAAAGCTCCTGCAGGCACTCGCACATAGTAGCGCCCATATAGCCTGTGCCGCCGCAAAGCTGGCAGATGGGGCTGTCGTCCAGATAGCCCTCTTCAAAGTAGAGCTGCGCCAGCGCCTGCCGCTCCTGCTGCAGTGCCAGGTTTGCTTCCTTCACCTGCGCCATGACAAGCTCCGCATCGCCCCCTTGGGCAAATACGGCCTGCGCCGCCAGCGCCATGGACCGGCGAAGCTGCATATCGATCTGCTTAATGCGGGGAACTTTGGCATAAGCCGCTTGCAAATGCTGCTGATTTTCCGACTCCCGGTCCGCTCTGGCAGCTTCCAGCCGCTGGCGGGCCCGCCGGATCACCTCTTTACTGTATGCCATGGGTCAACCCTCCCGTAAAACTTTCTGAATGGCCTCCAGCTCTGCATCTCCAAGCTGGCCGGATGCGCCCTTGGGCACAAG
This sequence comes from uncultured Oscillospiraceae bacterium, assembly GCA_964385085.1. Taxonomy (GTDB): domain Bacteria; phylum Bacillota; class Clostridia; order Oscillospirales; family Oscillospiraceae; genus Faecousia. Next base: position 2,760 of record CAYLNV010000074.1, on the reverse strand, counting down.
CTTTGTGTCCTTGGTCTTTACCTGCTCCGCCGTCAGAAGCCCGGCTTCCTGCCAGCGGGATAATATCTTGTTCATATAGGCCCAGCTCAGACCGCCGGTGTTCAGGCAGGTCCGCTCATAGGCAAGGGCAATGGTCTCCTGATCGAAGCCCCAATCCAGCCACTGCTGGGCATATTTTTCTTCTCCGGGGGTCAGGTTTCTGCCCCTGATCTGCAAGGTCTGCATCAACTGACCCAGGCGGGAACGGCGCTGATTTTGCTTGCGGATATAGGCGACCGCTTCCTCCATGGTGTCGATCCCCTGCTCCGCCCAGGCATAGGCCTCTTTTTCAATGGTCCGCAGAGAGGGATTGCGCAGATTTCCTTTCTGCCGGGCCCGCTCCCTGCAATAGCACACCAGCACGGAGATCACATCCTCCGGCAGTCCCAGATAACGGATAAAGCCAAGGAGTATCTTCATTTCCTCCGTATTCAGCGTCCTGCCCAGCAAGCGCTGGACCTCACCGTACAAGCCGCGGAAGCCGCTGTCGGTATCCATGGCGGTGAGCACATCGGTTTCAGAATAGGAGGGCCGCTCCCCCACCATAAGGCAGGGCTTCTCCTCATGGTAAAGCCCAAGCTGACGCAGAGCAGCCGCCCCGCAGTCCACCCGGGTCTTGCTCAGACCCAGCTCCCGCTGGGCATTTTTCATTTCATTTCCGCTTTTTAAGTATATGTAAAGCAGTGCTGCATCCGGGTTTGCAGCGCAGAGCAGCTTATGCACATCTGCCTGCATGATCTTCAGTTCGGAACTGCGCATAAGGCCACTCCCTTCCATTTTATCGTCAGTATTCGCTATTATAACACAGCTTTCTTTTTCGCACAACCGCACAGATGGTGCAGTTTTTATAGAAAAACCGGGGCAAATTTTGGCGCTGTACCGTATCTTGTGGCGAAAAATTTTTCCACGCACAAGTCCTTGCATTGTGATAGAATGTCTGCTACAATAAAGCCAGCCCATATGAAGAAAGGATGTCCTTTTATGAAACGATCTGTATGTTTGGCCCTTGCCCTTTGTCTGTTGCTGTGCGGCTGCGCCGGTAAGGCAGAAGAGACCACTGCCGCCACAACTGTCGATACCACACCGGAAACCACGGCTGAACCCACCACAGAAGCCACCACCCTGCCCCCCGAGACCACCGAGCCTCCCGTTATCTACCGTCATTCCCTGAACGGTCAGATCCTGGACGAGCCCTGGACCGGCAAAGCCACTGCGATCGTGATCAATAACATCCGGGCTGCGCTGCCCCAGTTCGGCATCAGCCAGGCAGATATCATTTATGAGCTGGAGACCGAGAGCGGCATCACCCGCCTTCTGGCTGTGTACTCCGATCTTGCCAATGTAGGTTCTATCGGTCCGGTCCGCAGCGCCAGAACCTTCTTTAACAACATTGCCCTTTCCCATGACGCTGTGCTGGTCCACTGCGGCGGCAGCCAATTTGCGCTCAACGGCAATTACTCTGACAACGGAGACACCATTTCCAACTGGCAGCATATCAACGAGCAGAGCTACGGCTCTTACTTCTTCCGGGATTACACCCGCTACAACTCCGGCTATGCCTGGGAGCATACCCTGTTCACCAACAGCGAGAATCTCCTGCAGGCGCTGTCCGACATGGGCTACGACACGACCTACGAAGGCGACGGCTATGACCACGGCCTGACCTTTGCAGAAGAGCCGGAGCTGACCGGTGATGCCGCCAACAAGGTTACCGTTACATTCCGCGGCACAAAAACGACCACCATGGAATATGACACAGAAACCGGACTGTATAAGGCCTCCCAGTACGGCAGTGCCTGGATGGATGCCGGTGTCGGCGAACAGCTTTCCTTCCGCAATGTGATCGTGATCCATACACCTCAGTATTTCCGGTCCGATGCCTACTACAGCCGCTCCTTCTATACGCTCAGCGGCTCCGGTGAGGGACACTTCTTCTGCGATGGCAAGGTGATCCCCATTACCTGGCACAGAGATGAGCTGCGGGGCTCTTTCACCTATACCCTGGAGGACGGAACACCTCTGACCCTGGGTGTGGGCACCACCTATGTGGGTGTTGTAGATTCCAGCCGGGGTTCGGTCAGCTACGAATAAGGGATACCAATAATATGGGTCTGTTGCAAAATGCAAAAATTCTGCGATAGTATCTGTACTGGTATTCAATGAATGCCCCTACATCCGCAGGATGCAGACAATTGCATAGTTTTAGGGCGCGTTGCATTTTGCAACGCGCCCTTTTCCCATTTCGTCTATACATCCATTTTTGATTCCAGGCACAGCCGTTCTCCGGTTACCGGTTGGAGAAATTCCAATCTTTTTGCACACAGCTTCTGGGTATGAAGACCCATTTCTTCTGATACCTTTTTGGAATCCTCACTGCCGTACTGCGGGTCTCCCAGGATCGGAAATCCCATGTGCGCACAATGGACACGGAGCTGGTGGGTTCGCCCGGTAACAGGCCGCAGCTCCAGCTTGCAAACATCCCCCCGGGAAAGCACCTTAAATTCCGTTACCGACGGTTTTCCCTCGGGGGAAACCTCCCGCAGCAGGCTGGGCAAGGGCTTTCTGGCAATGGGCGCGTCGATCACACCGCAGGCTTCCTCCGGACCGCCCAGGGTCAGGGCATGGTAGGTCTTTATCAGGTCGCACCCCTGCAAAAGCCTGTGGACATGGGCATTTTTTGCCAGCAGCACGATGCCGAAGGTATCCCGGTCCAGCCGGGTC
>CAYLNV010000073.1:0-5711 GCA_964385085.1 uncultured Oscillospiraceae bacterium | reverse complement strand
CTGGTAATTTCAGTTGGATTGGTGTAGAATACACCTTGGTGTTATTCTTTTTCATAGCAGTTAAATTATAACACTAAACGGCTGATTCTTCCACTGAACCAGCCGTTTCTCTATAAATATTTTGCAGGCTGCACCTTCCGGCACAGCCTGCTTTTTTCTTAGGGACTTTTTTTACAGCCCCTTTTCTTTTCAGATATCAAAACCGAAGCGTCCATTTAATCCATAGCGCGGATATCCAGATGATAATCCACCACACCGGCAGCGCTGTTCTCGATCTCTATATCGTAAGAAAGATCGATGCAGCCCCCATCCGGGACAATATCAAAATACACCTGCCGGGCCGTCACCCGTATCAGCAGCGCGCCAAATGCCATCTGGTACAGCGACTCATGGGACATTCCCTGCTGAAAGAGCATCTCAGAATGAAGACTGCCACTGCGCTTCAGACGGATCTTCCCCGGTTCCACCCGAAAGGTGGTAGTCACTCCCTGCAAGCCAGTGAGCTCGCTTTCTTCATAGCTGACATCCCAGCCACCATCCCGGAACTCCATGGTTCCTTCCGTCACCAGTTCAATGACCTCCGGCTGCTGTTCTCCGTAGTCCTGCTTTCCGCAAATGGAGAGCATCACCTTCTGTTTCATTCCGCGGCCTCCAACGCCAACTGCAGCAATTCATCGATCAGCTGACTTCCGGGAATTCCGCTGGCAGCAAAGAGCTTGGGATACATGGAAATGGAAGTAAACCCGGGGAGTGTGTTGATCTCATTGAAGATCACCCTGTCCCCCTCGTAGGTGACAAAGAAATCCACGCGGCTCAGGCCCTGACAGCCAATGGCGCTGTACACCTTCACCGCCAGATCCCGAACCTGCTCCGCCACATCGTCAGAGATTCTGGCCGGGATATAAGCAACGGAGGTATCCGTAATATACTTGGCATCATAATCATAAAATTCCGCACCGGAATCGATCTCGCCGCAAACAGAAGCCACTGGGCTGTCATTGCCCATCACAGCCACTTCAATTTCACGGCCGCGAATGAATTCTTCCACTAATATTTTCTCATCATAGGTGCCGGCTTTCAACAGTCCGTCCTTCAACTCCTGGCGATTTGCCGCCTTGGATACACCGACAGAAGATCCGGTTCCCGCAGGCTTCACAAACACTGGATATTGGAACCGGCTTTCCAGCTGATCCATGACCCAGTCCAACCGGTTGTCCAAATCACTGCTGCGCACCAGCATCCATCCCGCTTGAGCAATACCGGCCTGATCTGCTACCAGCTTGGTCAGTGTCTTGTCCATGGCCACCGCAGAAGCGGCTACATGGGGGCCGACATAGGGAATCCCCGCCAGTTCCATCAGGCCCTGGACTGTTCCATCCTCGCCGTTTTCGCCGTGGAGCACCGGGAACACCACATCGATCAGTTCCCGCACCACACAGTCACCCTCGAAGCTCAAAAGGCCCTGTCCTCTCACCGGAGAAAGGGCAGCTCTGCGGTTTTCCGGACATTCCTGCCATTCACCTCCGGAAATCAGGCTGTAATCCGTCCCTCCGAAAAGAACCCAGTCGCCGTTCTTTGTTATACCTACCGGAAAGATATTATACTTCTCAGTATCCAGAGAGTTCAGCACAAACTCTGCAGAACGCAAGGACACCTCATGCTCCGGGCTCATACCGCCGAACAGAACGCAAACATTCAATTTTTTCAAAAGAATCCCTCAATTCTCAAGAATAATCATTTTCAAAATCACAGTAGCAGTGCCTCTCCGGCACGGTAAATATCACCAGCCCCCACCGTCAGAATAATATCACCGGGCCGCGCCAGTTCCTTCAGCTGCTGCGTCACCTCCGGAAGTGTCTCGCAATAATAAGCGCCGGAGATTTCTCTTTGCAGATGCTTCGAAGAAATACCTACACTGTTTCTTTCCCGGGCAGCATAGATCTCTGCCAGAACCACAACATCCGGCTTCTTCAGCTGCTCCACAAATTCAGAAAACAATGCCTTGGTACGTGTATAGGTATGGGGCTGGAATGCCACGATGATCCGCTGGTAGCCCATTGTCCTGACAGCCTCCAGCGTGGCCTCCAGCTCGCCGGGGTGGTGGGCATAGTCGTCGTACACATCTGCACCGTTACAGCGTCCTTTAAACTCCATGCGGCGTCCTGCGCCGTGAAATGCCGCGATTCCATGCTGCACTGCCTCACCGGGAATGCCCATGATCCAGGCCACTCCAGCAGCTGCCAGCGCATTGAACGCGTTGTGATGACCGTATACCGGCAATTCAATCGTACAATATTTCTCTCCATCGCAAACCACGTCAAAGTGCCGCCAATCGGTGGAGACTTCCACTGCACGGATGCGATTCCCCTCCGAGAAGCCGAAGCTAATATAGTCGAGCCCTTCCAGCGTCTGCACCGTATTTCTGTCATCGCCGTTGGCAAGAATCTCTCCTGTGGACAGTTCCGCAAATGCCCGGAAGGACTTTTCCACATCATAAAGATCTTTGAAATAGTCCAAATGATCTGCCTCAATATTCAGGATCACCGCCAGAGTGGGGAAGAAATTCAGGAAGGAATCGCAATATTCACAGCTTTCCAGCACAATGGTATCACCGTTTCCAACCCGATGGCCTGCACGCAGAAGGGGCAGATAGCCACCGATCATAACGGTGGGGTCAGCATCCGCTTCCATAAGAATATGGGTTACCATGGAGGTGGTAGTCGTCTTTCCGTGTGTTCCTGCAATGCAAACCGCATTTTTATAGGCCTGCATGATCACGCCCCAGGCCTGCGCCCGCTCAAACATGGGAATTCCCAATCTTCTGGCAGCGGCGATCTCCGGATTATCATTATGGGCAGCGGCTGTACGAATGATACAGTCTGCTCCCTCAACATTATCCTCGCTATGTCCGATGGCCACATGGATACCGTTTGCGATCAGCTCATCGGTAGACGCGGAAACATTCATGTCAGAGCCCGTAACCAGCATACCCATACCCTTAAGCACAAGACCAAGCGGGCGCATAGATACACCGCCAATGCCCACCAGATGTACATGCTTGCCGGGTACAAGATAACGCTTCAGTTCTTCACTTCTGTTTTCCATTCAGGCGCTCCTCCCGAATTATTTGTTACTAACCTTAGTATTATATAATATTAACGACTTATTTACAACTAGTATTTTGCCCAAAAAAGTCAGGTCTTACGAATCAGGACCTGATAATACATTCTGGCAGGACAATCGTCCTCCACCTGTGCATCCCCGTACCCAGTATGTATATTATACAGAAATGAATGTATATTTTTTCGTTTCCGCATAGGTGTATATATGGCAAATATTTATAAAATTGTATATTTCGTTACATCTATACAACATTTCAGCGGTATTCTTGTATCTTTAGTCAATTGACCATGAATAATATGCGTGATACAATACATAAATAAAATCCCATTTGGGATATATTGAAAAGGAGAAACCAAAATGAAAAAGTTCATTGCTTTGTTCCTGTCCATGCTGATGCTGGTCGGCCTGCTGGCTGCCTGCGGCAGCAAGGCCTCTTCCGACGAAAGCACCGGTGGAGATACCACTGCTAACACCACCACTGCCGACGACGCTGCTGACACCACTGCTGCTGCCGACGAAGTAAAGACCGTTGAAGCCGGTAAGCTGATCATGGCTACCAATGCTGCCTTCCCTCCCTATGAGTACTATGAGGGCACTGATATCGTTGGTATCGACGCTGAGATCGCCAAGGCCATCGCAGACAAGCTGGGTCTGGAGCTGGAGATCGTCGATATGGAGTTTGACTCCATCATCGAATCTGTCAAGGGCGGCAAGGCTGACATTGGTCTGGCCGGCATAACCGTTTCCGAAGAGCGCAAGGAAGATGTTGACTTCACAGAAAGCTATGCTACCGGTGTTCAGGTGATCATCGTTACTGAGGATTCCACCATCGTCAGTGTTGACGATCTGTTTGCTGAGGACGCAAACACCACCATCGGTGTACAGCGCAACACCACCGGCGATCTGTTTACCACATGGGATCTGGAAGACGAAGGTCTTGCTACGATCGAGCGTTACTCCAAGGGTGCTGACGCAGTTCAGGCTCTGAAGACCGGCAAGGTCGACTGCGTGGTTATCGATAACGAGCCCGCAAAGGCTTTTGTCGCTGAGAACGAAGGTCTGAAGATCCTGGATACCGAATATAAAGAAGAGCAGTATGCCGGCGCTATGAGCAAGGACAACACTGCACTCTACGAAGCTGTCAATGCAGCTCTGCAGGAGCTGATCGACGACGGTACTGTTCAGTCCATCATCGACAAATATATCACCGCTGAATAAGAAAACAATCTAACACCGGCAAGGGGGTTCGGGAATCCGAACCCCTTTACAAACTGTTAAGGAGACATTATCATGAAACCAGGTCCTGCTTCGCTATGGCCCTCTGTGGCCCCGGAATGGATTCTTGAATCACCGGAGTGGCTTGAGAACCTTTGCTTTAAAATTTATAAATGCTTCCTGTATGACGACCGCTATGCGTTATATATCGACGGTATCAAAAACACCTTGCTGATGACTCTGCTTGCATTGCTGATGGGTATCGTCCTGGGTGTTATCGTTGCTCTGGTCCGTGCATCATGGGATAAAAACGGCAGCGAAATGCGTGGCTTCGGAAGATCGATCCTCCGTTTTTTCAATTGGCTTTGCAATCTCTATCTGACTGTTTTTCGCGGAACTCCGGTAATGGTCCAGTTGATGATCTGGTACTTTGTTATCTTTGCCAAAAGCAGAAACGGCATGATGGTTGCTTCCTTCGCATTTGGAATCAACTCCGGTGCTTATGTGGCTGAGATCATCCGCAGTGGTATCATGTCCATTGATGCCGGTCAGATGGAAGCCGGCCGCTCTCTGGGCTTTGGTTATGTAGCGACGATGCGGCATATTATTCTGCCCCAGGCATTTAAGGCAGTCCTCCCCACCCTGGCTAACGAATTTATCGTTCTTTTGAAGGAAACCTCTGTTGCTGCGTATGTGGGTGTTGCCGATCTGACCTATGCCGGCAGCAAGGTGGGCGGTACATCCTATGAGTATCTGTTCCCTCTCCTGCTAACTGCGATCATGTACCTGGTGATGGTCATGTTCTTTACCTATTTGGTCAACAAGCTGGAAAGGAGGCTCAGAAGCAGTGAACGGTAATATTATCATTTCTGCAAAGGATGTTAAAAAGCACTTTAACGGCGGTGCGATCAAGGCACTGGACGGTGTCAGTGCTGACATCAGCAAAGGCGAGGTCGTTGTGATCATCGGACCTTCCGGCTCCGGTAAGTCTACATTCCTGCGTTGTCTGAACCTCTTGGAGGTGCCCACCGGCGGCAGCATCGTATTTAACGGTGCTGATATTACAGACAAGCGTGCAAACATCAATCTCCATCGGCAAAAGATGGGTATGGTGTTCCAGCATTTTAACCTTTTCCCCCATATGACCATTCTGAACAATATGACCTTGGCGCCCTGCCAATTGCTGAAAAAGCCCAAGGCAGAGGCTGAAGAAAAGGCATTGAATCTGCTGCGGAGAGTTGGCCTTGGTGATCGGGCAAGCGCTTATCCCAGCCAGCTTTCCGGCGGTCAGAAGCAGCGTGTGGCCATTGTCCGGGCCCTGATGATGGAGCCCGAGGTCATGCTCTTTGATGAGCCTACCTCTGCCCTTGACC
>CAYLNV010000072.1:0-5724 GCA_964385085.1 uncultured Oscillospiraceae bacterium | reverse complement strand
CAGGCGAAGCTTCTGCCGGGCACCGCAACCCGGGCAAAAAACCACTCCACCGCTAACGCGGTCCCCCTCTCCTTTCAGGAGAGGCTCTTCGGCGGGAGACAGCCATAAGCCCTACGGACCCAGCCGTCGTACCTCTGTGTCATTGCGAGGAGCGAAGCGACGTGGCAATCTCAAAAAACAGCTTCGTGCCAGGAGATTGCCACAACCAGTCTGCGGACTGGTTTCACAATGCCGTGCGTTTTAGGTAAGCTGTTCATCAAACAGAAATTTGACTTTCCGGGTGGATTTGCTATACTGTGAGAAAAAGGGGGTGTTGGCATGAAGGCAGACTGCCATATGCATATGCTGCTGGATGGGCAGGACTGGCGGGCAGCCATCGCCCGGCACAGCAAAAAACCTGATGAAGCTTACATCCGGCAAGTGTTGTCCAAATATCAGGCCCTGGGCTGCACCTATCTGCGGGACGGCGGCGACCGCTGGGGCGCAGGCGAGACCGCCCGCCGCCTTGCGGCTGAATACGGCATTACATACCGCACCCCCTTGTCGCCCCTGCACCGGCAGGGTCATTACGGCGGTTTTATCGGCACTGCCTATACTTCTATAAAGGAGTATTGCCGGCTGGTCAAGGAAATAAAAGACCGGGGCGGTGATTTTATAAAGATCATGATCTCCGGTCTGATGGACTTTAACCGGTTCGGGGCACTCACAGAGCCGGGATTGCCTGACGGCGAGATCCGGGAGCTGATCCGCATTGCCCATGAAGAGGGAATGGCTGTGATGGCACATGCCAACGGCGCCCGGACAGTAGAGGCTGCCGCAGAAGCCGGAGTGGATTCTGTGGAGCATGGTGCATATTTAGATGAAGGGGCGCTGGCAGCGATGGAGGAAACGGGTACAGTCTGGGTCCCTACACTGTCCACCGTCGGAAATCTTCGGAACACCGGCCGGTTTCCGGAACAGGAAGTGGAGAAGATCCTGGAAAGTGCCCTGGAAAATCTGTCAGGCTATAAAGGACTGGTAGCACCCGGTACAGATGCGGGTGCATGGGCAGTGCCCCATGGTATACAAACAGAAGAAAAATTACTTGCCCTTTCGGGCATTGATTCGGCGCGCCTGGACATTGGAACGGAGAAAATTAAAGAAGTGTTTAAAAAAGAAGAGTGAAGGGGCTGTAAAAAACGCATATTTTTCCAAGGTGAATGAAAGGTTTGGGAGGTAGCTCAAAAATTGAGCTACCTCCCTCATTTTATCAAATTTCTGTTTGACGGTGTGTTGCACCGCCTCAGAGCCTCCCCTGTGTAAGGGGAGGTGGCTGTGCGTAAGCACAGACGGAGGGGTTGTAATCTATCGAAAACAGACGATCCCTCAGTCATATTGCCTAAAATCGGCAATTGCCAGCTCCCTCATCAGAGGGAGCCTTTGACGGGCGACCAATGGTCGCCCCTACCCCATAAACAGAAATTTAACGCGCAGGCATATGTTATATGAGAAATCGTGCAGTCAGTGATGCCACCAGAAAACCTGTAAGATCTGCAATCAGTGCAGCAGGAATGGTGTAGCGTGTTTTCTTGATCCCGGCAGCACCGAAATAGACACTGACGGTGTAAAAGGTCGTCTCCGTTGAACCAAGCATCACTGCCGCTGTCCTGCCGATCAGGGAATCTACCCCATACTGTGCCATCAGGTCTGCACCCACTGCCAGTGCTGCACTGCCGCTGATAGGACGGATCAGCACCAGAATGGCAGTCTCCGGGGGAATACCGAAAAAACCAAACACCGGACTTAAAAACCGGCTGATCAGCTCAACTGCTCCTGATGACCGAAGCATGGTTACAGCGGTCAGCAGCGCGATCAGTGCCGGTATCAGTGTTGCAAGCAGCTTCAGCCCCTCCGCAGCACCGCCCAAAAGAATGTCGTAGGCATTTTCCTTCTTTCTTAATACCAGCAGGGAAGCGACCAGGAGCAGCAGGGGAACGATGTAGTCTGTCATATGCGCCACACCTTTCCCAGTAACCATGCAGCCAGCAGTCCCATTCCCGCGGCGCATAGACTTGTTATCCATACAGCGGGAAGGATGTCAAAGGGAGTGCTGCAGCCCAATGCCGTGCGGATGGCGGCCACATTTGCGGGGATGAGTTGGATGGAGGCGGTATTTAATACGATCAGCCGGCACAGCTCGTCTCCTGCTGCACCGTCGTCCCTGTGCCGGCTCAGCCGTTTTGCGGCCTGGATCCCCATGGGTGTGGCTGCATTGCCCAGACCGAGAAAATTTGCGCACACATTTGCACTGAGACTTCCCGCAAACTCCTCATCCCTGCGGAAGGTAGGAAAGATCGTTCCGAGAATGGGGCTTAACAGACGGGATAGCAGCCTTGTAAGGCCGCCGCGTTCCATCAGCTTTCCTACACCGCACCAAAGACAGATCGATCCGGCCATGGAAACGGCCAGAGTAACCCCTGCCTGCGCCCCTTGGGGAACAGCGGCAGCCAGGGCCTCTCCTTGACCTGTAACCATGGCGGCGGCAAGGCTGATCCCTATGATCCCCAGCCAGATCCAACTCATGATCATGTCCATCCCTCCCGGAACACTGTATGCTGCCGGCGGGTAAAAAATGTCTGGAAAGAGGTAAATATCAATTGACATAACGAAAATGATTTAGTATAATACTCAACATAATCCGTTTTTTGTTCGTGTTTGGGAGAGGAGAAAGAAGACTATGAGGTCAACAGGAATCGTTCGTAAGTTGGATGAATTGGGGCGGATCGTCCTGCCCATCGAGCTGCGCCGTACATTGGATATTGCGGAGCGGGATGAGCTGGAGATCTATTTGGAGGATGACAAGGTGGTTCTGAAAAAATATGAGCCATCCTGCATTTTCTGCAGCTCCACCAGAGGCCTGGTTACATACCGGGGCAAAAATGTTTGCACTGCATGTATCCAGAAATTGAATCAGGGATAAAGAAAGAGGTGTCGCTTAGACACCTCTTTCTTTCGGTTCTATATCAAATTTGTTGATCATCAATGGACAGTGCTGCGTCGTAAACGGTATTTTTGGGAAGCTGCAATTCCCGGGCTGTCTGCTTGACGGCATCCTTCCGACTCATGCCGGATTCGATCAGCTCACGGACACGGACAGCGGCATCCTGAGCAGTAGCGGAAGGCTTTTCTTCCGGTTTAGCACCGGCAATGACCAGCACAAATTCTCCCTTTGGGGGCTGCTGTGTATACAGGGCGATCGCACCGCCCAGGGTGGTACGAACGACCTCCTCATGAAGCTTTGTCAGCTCCCGGCAAAGGCTGATGGACCGGTCCTCTCCAAATACCTCTGCCATTGCTTCCAGCGTAGCAAGGAGCTTGTGAGGTGCTTCGTAGAAGATCATAGTGCGCTGTTCCTGCGCAAGGGATTCCAGGTGCTCCCGACGGCTCTTTTTTGCAGTGGAAAGAAAGCCCTCAAAGCAGAAGCGTCCGGTAGACTGACCGGAAATGCTCAGTCCGGTGATCACGGCACAAGGACCGGGGATGGCACAAACGGTAATATTGGCCTGGGCGCACTGCTTTACCAGCTCCTCACCGGGATCGGAGATCGCCGGACTGCCTGCATCGGAAACCAGCGCACAGGTCTCGCCCGCGAGGATCCGTTCTAAAATCACATTGCCTTTTTGGGCCTTGTTATGCTCGTAGTAGCTGACAAGGCTCTTTTTGATTCCCAAATAATTTAAAAGCTTCAAAGTTACGCGGGTGTCCTCAGCGGCGATAAAATCTGCCTGCTCCAGCGTCTCGCGGCAGCGCTGGGAAATATCACCCAGATTGCCGATGGGGGTAGGAACGAGATATAACATTCCGGCCATAGGTAACCTCCTAACCGTGGTATAAAGTCTTGAAATATTCAGTGGGACTTCCGTCTGCGTTGTGAAGGGTCTGTTCCTCCCACAGAAGCCCCGGCTTCCCACCCTTGCGGCACTCGACAAGGACCAGACAGGGGAGCGCATCAGGCTGATGCCGCAGCAAACACACCCGCTTTGGTTCTAAATGATTCAGATTGGCACAGGCACAAATTTGGGCAAAGCGTTCCGGTCTGTGGACCAGGAAAAAGCTGCCACCATATTTCAGCGCCCATGCAGCGGAAGCAAACAATTCCTCCATAGAACAGGTGTCCTCGCGGCGGGCAAGGGGAACTGTCTGGCTTTGGGGCCCGGCTGTGAAATAGGGAGGATTGGAAACACACAGGGAAAAGCTGCCGGGGGAAAGAGACGAGGGGATGGTGCGCAGGTCCGCGCATATACTGCTTAAACGGGAGCTAAGTCCGTTGACCGCAATATTTTTCAGCGCAGCCTGGTGGGCAGCTTCGTCCGATTCAAATCCGGTTACGGAGCAGCCGGGGTCCTTGGCGCAAAGCAAAAGCCCCAGTGTTGCGCAGCCTGAGCCAAGATCTAAAACGCTTGCCTGCCGGGGCAGCTTAACAAAACCGCTCAGAGCTATGGAATCAGTACTCAAAGGGAAGCACCCTTTACCGATCTCCAGCGTATAACCGTTGTGCAGTCGTTCCATCGTTTTCTCCCTGTTGTTGTATCGGTATCAAAATGAAAAATCAGCCTGCGCACCGGAAAGCCGGCTCGCAGGCTGACGGTGAATCGGAGAATCAGCCTTCCTCGATTGCTTCGACGGGGCAGTTGGCGGCGCAGGAACCGCAGTCGACACACAGATCTGCATTAATAACATACTTGCCATCGCCTTCAGAAATTGCCTCAACGGGGCAGTTCTCAGCACAGGTGCCGCAATTTACGCATTCGTCAGTGATGTTGTAAGCCATGATTTTTCCTCCAATAAGTATAGTGTAATACGCATCATAACTGATTGCACTTCTATTCTAGCACGAATTTTGTAAAGCGCAAGTGTTTTTTCAAAAAAGGTTCGTATATTTTTTACATCGGATGGGGAAAATTTCCGGACAAGGAGGGGAGCGGCTTGTACTACACAGAGGAAGCCAGGACACTTTTGACGGAATCCGCAAGACAGGCAAGGGTCTTGGGACACAGCTATGTGGGTAGCTGTCATTTGATTTTGGCGATCGGTCGGGAGCAGGGCTTATCCGGTCAGCTTTTGCGGGGCGCTGGGTGGAGCGTGGAATTAAGCGACAAGATCGCGGCGGTGCTTTACGGTGCAGGCACACCGGGGCTGCCGCTACCCCAAGGCTTTTCTGAGCAGGTTAGAAGGATCTTGTATCAGGCCGGTCTGGAAGCCAAAGGATCAGGCAGCCGGCAGGTACACACCACCCATATTTTTCTTGCAGTTTTACGCAGTGAGCGAACCCAGGCAAGAGAATTGCTTGCCTTAAATGATATTGACACCCAATCGCTGTTTTCCCGGACGGTGGATGCCCTCGCGTGGGAACGGACAGCAGCCAAAGTAAAAAAGGAGGCGGTTACAACGAAACTGCTGGAACAGTTTAGTGAAGATCTGCTGGCAAAGGCAGCACAAATGGAGCCGGTGATCGGGCGGGAAAAGGAGATCGACACGGTCATTGGGATCTTGAGCCGAAAGAACAAGAATAACCCGGCGCTGATCGGAGAGCCGGGTGTGGGAAAAACGGCTATCGCAGAGGGCCTTGCCCAGCGCATGGCGGCGGGGAATGTGCCGCCCCAACTGAAGGACAAGAAGCTGGTGAGCCTGAATATGGCAAACCTTGTGGCCGGCACAAAATACCGGGGTGAATTTGAAGAGCGG
>CAYLNV010000071.1:0-5869 GCA_964385085.1 uncultured Oscillospiraceae bacterium | reverse complement strand
GCCAGACGGCTGATCCAGCAGGGCGGTGTGTTCGTCAATGATGAAAAAGTACCGGACCATACCTTCAGTATCACAGAAGATGACCTGAAAGCAGGTGTGAAGCTCCGCAAGGGCAAGAAGGTATTCCACAAGGCAGTTCTTGGATAATTGTAGACCTGCACCCCTAACTGGGATGCAGGTCTTTTTATGTGGGTTATTTCGCTTTATTTGTGTGCCGGCAGGCTATGAGGGTCAGGGCTATGCCTATAGATTGCCAGAGATAAACAGCGTGTTTTTCATAACATTACTACACTCCACCGTGAGCATTTACAAATGCGGTCGAATCCTCGGTTTCCAGATCAATTCTTTCTGCTGTTTCGATATGGACTAACCAAAGTGTCCATTTGTTTTCTTCTTCCCACCAGTAAAATTCCAATTGGAATTCATCATTATCGTATATGGGGATAATATCGACTGAATGTTCCGATCCTACCGGTTCATAACGGTATTGGCAGTTATTATCCAGTGTGCTCATAGAAATATGATTCCCTTGGAAAAGAAGCCATTGCATCGTAATCATCCAACCGTGATTCCCATCCTCTGTGTTTTCACAGGCACAGCGGGGCATAGGTTCGTCGTGGGCATTTACAAATGCTTCGACATCCTCGTAACGAATATCAATGCTCTCACCGCTGGGCTTGTGTGTCAGATACCAGCCCTTGAGCGTTCCGTCCAAATGCAGCGCATAGAAGAGTTCGTAGTTACCGTCAATGGTAATATCCATACCGGTGTCACTTTCGTAGATAGATAAACCGCTGGGACTTCCACGATAGGATCGAATATCTTCAAAACTGATTTCTTCGCCTTTTTGGGAAATTTCAATCACTTCCTCCATTGTTAGAAGATGGTTCTTCGCGTGCTTACCGGGATTGTATGCGTTATAAAAAGCTTTCTGCATATTATTAGGGTCGCTCCAGTAGTTATAGAAGTTTACAATACGCGTCCAGATCTGGTCATTGATATAAACATCATCCCGCTGAAGAAGCATATCCTTCACATAGGTTTCCAAGTCTGTATAGATCAGATGGTGCATTTCATATATTACATATTCTCCGTCATCATAGACCTTGTAAGGCTCGATTTCCTCAAATGTTAAAAGATTTCCGTGCATAAAGGTATAATCCAGGGGACTGGAAATGTCTGCCTTCTTATACTGGTACAAATAAAACAGAGGCATAATCCAACCGCCGGAGTACTTTCCGTTATCCTGCACACAGGGCATATCTACACCGATCATATCGTAGTATTCTGTGTCATCAATTCCAAGGAGCTTGTAGTACCCGTCAAATGTACTCCAGTGACTTGAACCAAGCCAGTCGTAGTAATCAACATGAATTGGAGCATCACAGGCTCGGACCACATTACCATCGACTTTTGACAGCTCCTCCTGTACAAGCTCCACATAGTCAAACACATCCGTCCAGCGGGCAAAAATATCTGGTGTAAAATTCTTGAAATAAGACTGCAGCGAAGGAAGAACACCCTCTAAATGGCTTTCATCCGACAGCTCATACCATGGTGTTACATAGTCCGAAACGGTGAAGGACACCATACATGACCATTTTTGACCCAGCATGAAGCTATCGTTGGTCATTTGTAAATAATAAAAGTCGTTTTTGGTGCTTTCCAGAGCTTCCACATCATAGGTTCGCCGCAGATCCAGTCTGACCTTTTCTGTGGAATTGGCCGGGATCGTGAGATTTTCAATATAAGGATCTTCTCCAGTGGATTCTACAAGCTCTTGGGTGCTGTAATAGTAGAGGTTCATCTTCGGTTCCAGCTTGAGATCCTTGTCAGACTGGTTAGTGATCTCTACCCAGACAATACCGCTGCCATAGTAAGAAGCTGTGATCGTCAGGCTATCACCGGCCCAGGTTGAGAAGATTGAAACCGAAAAAGCGGTCAGCGTAACAAAGATGGTAACAATGGCTGCGATCAGTGCAACCCGGGGCATCCGCTTACGGGGAGCTGCAGTTTCTGCAAATGCCTTTTCTTCTTTGCTTCCGGCTGAAATCAGTCTGACACCGGTCTTCCTCTCGAAGCTACGTTTGATATGATATAAATTGTGTTTTTGAATACGGTTCATAAGCGACCTCCTTAACAAACGGATATGGCTTTCCGTAGTTTTTGTTTGGAGCGATATAGGTGGTTTTCAACCTGCTTTAGGGGAAGATCCAAGGCTTTTGCTATTTCTTTGGGCTTTTGCTCGTAATAGTATCGGCGAATGAGAATGTCCTTTTCCACATCGGCCAATGCGTTCACTGCTGCCACAAGCTCCCGCTTGGTTTCTTCCTGCAGCAGAGCATCCTGCATACCCATACGGCCGATCATCATAGCACTATTCAGCGGAACGGTACTTTGTTTGGATAACACCCGGTAACGGTCAATGGCTTTGCACCGTGCTACCATACAAAGCCAGCTTTTTAATGTGCCACGCTCTGGATCGTATTTGTCCGGATTCACCCACAGGTCAATGAACACATCAGCGATACATTCTTCCACGTCTTGCTCATTACCTACATTTTTAAGAACTGCAGAAGCTATTGGCCATAGAAGTTTGGAATACTTTTCAATGACTTCGCTGATCGTGCGCTCATCCAGCTTCTTGATCCCGGCAATAGCAGTTATGTCGTTCAAATCGCTCCCTCCTTTCGCTAAGATTGATCGATCACTTATAGTACGAAAGAAAACTCAAAAACACTCATATTATATCAAAAACTTTTCTAAAAGGAAAAGGTGCCGAAGACGGCACCTTTACTTATCACTGAATTAGTTATTTCCGCAGATCAATGCCCCAGACTTCTTTTGCGACTTCAATCAGATCAGTAACTTCATCACGGTAATCTGCAAGTAGTTGTTCGAGATAGGCGATTTCTTCAGCAGGACGATTTGCAGAATCGTACAGATCATAGTTGTAAGTTAATTCCGGAGTAAGCCAAACCCACCATGATTTTTCACCGTCATCAAAAATTATTGCACTTCTATATCCACCGCCGAATTCCGGGTAGAAAAACAGATCAATGTACATATCCTTGTTCTGGCCGATCTCGTTCCAATCTTCGTCAAGAAAAATCACCATACCTTCTTTGTCGCCGATATGGATGAATCCACCTTTGCCCAGGAAACCGGGCTTCTTTAGCACAATCATATATTCACCATACTCTAAGGAATGGCTTGCAGTTGTCATGGCTGCTGTTTCGTCTTTGACTTTTTCTAACTTCTCAGCAAATTTGTTACATAATAACATCTAAAATTATACCTGAAAACACATAAATATCAAATTGACTGATTTGTGTTTGCTTTATGGATAAGTTGACGATTAGCATCAGAAAGACAGGGAACAGTTACGCGCCCTGTCTTTCTGGTCTGATTTATTCAAAGAAGGATCTTAACCGGTTTTGATTTTCCTTTGACAGGCAACTCAATGGCAGCCTGCAATTACCGCAATCGTAGCCGATATATTGCATAGCGGCCTTTACGGGGATCGGATTGACTTCGCAGAATAAAAGCTCCACAAGGGGCTGAAGCTGACATTGCAGACTGGAAGCAGTGTCGAAATCTCCGTTTAAAGCTGCCTGCACCATGTCAGCCGTTTCTGCCGGACAGATATTGGATAGAACAGAGATCACACCACGCGCGCCCAGGGATATTGCAGGAACGATCAGATCATCGTTTCCGGTCCAGATCGTAAAGCGGTTGCTGCAGGCGCAGCGTGTCTTTGTGATCTTCGTAATATCGTTGCTGGCTTCCTTTACCCCAACCAGATTCGGTATGGCGCTGAGCCGTGCATAGACAGATACAGGAATGTCCATCCCGGTTCGCCCCGGAACATTGTATACTATGATCGGCAGGGAAACTGCATTGGCTATGGAACGGTAGTGGGCATATAAGCCATCCGTTGTTGATTTGTTATAATAGGGCGAAACCACCAACAGTCCGTCAACACCGGCCTGCTCAGCAGCAACACTTAGCTCCACTGTGCGCGCGGTGGAATTTGTTCCTGTCCCGGCGATGATCATACAGCTATCGCCTACATAAGATTTGCAGCGGTGGAACAGCTCGATCTTTTCGGGATCGGATAGGGTAGGGGCTTCTCCGGTTGTTCCGGCGAGTACGATGGTTCGGACACCGGCATCGATCTGCCTTTTCAGCAGCATTTCTGCCATGGGGTAGTTGATCTTTCCGTCAATAAATGGTGTTACCAGGGCCGTACAGACACCTGAGAAAAGTTGTTCGTTCATAGGTCATACCTCCATGACAATCTATGCACAGATAGAAAGATTTGCGTGTTGCAAAGTGAGGAAAAATAGACTATACTAAACATAATGTGATTTTGCGGAGGGTATAAACTTGAACACCCATGATTTTTATTATGATCTTCCGGAAGCGTTGATCGCCCAGACACCGCTGCAGCGGCGGGACAGCTCCCGGATGATGGTTCTGGACAGAGTGTCCGGTCAAATTACACACCGGCACTTTTATGATGTGATCGAATATCTCAGACCCGGGGATTGCCTTGTGATGAATGACTCCCGTGTTCTGCCGGCAAGGCTTTTGGGACACCGCCCCACAGGCGGAGCAGTGGAGCTGCTGCTGCTGCGGGATCTGGGGGATAAGAAATGGGAGTGCCTTGCAAAACCCGGCAGAAAGCTTCAGGAGGGTCAGCGGGTGCTGTTTGGAGATGGAGAGCTGTCTGCGACGGTAACTAAGGTCCAGGAGGACGGCAACCGTATTGTTACCTTCCACTATGAGGGGATCTTTTTGGAGGTGCTGGAGCGGCTTGGGAAAATGCCATTGCCGCCGTACATTAAAGAGGAGCTTCAGGATCAGGAGCGGTATCAGACAGTATATTCCAAAGAAGTTGGCTCTGCGGCAGCACCCACTGCGGGACTTCACTTTACAAATGATCTGCTTGAGAAGATCCGCAATAAAGGCATCCAAACTGCTTTTGTTACCTTGCATGTTGGTCTTGGCACATTCCGTCCGGTAAAGGCTGAGCGGATCGACGAGCATCATATGCACAGTGAGCTTTGCATGATGAGCGCAGAAACGGCATCGATTCTTAATGAAACCAAGGCAAAGGGCGGAAGGATCATTTGCGTGGGAACGACCTCCTGCCGAACGCTGGAAAGTCTCGTAAATGAAGATGGCTCATTTGAGGCTAAAAGCCGCTGGACGGATATTTTTATATATCCCGGTTATACATTTAAAGCAATGGAAGGCCTGATCACCAATTTTCATTTGCCGGAAAGTACACTGGTAATGTTAGTATCTGCCTTTGCAGGCAGAGAAAATGTTCTGAACGCATATGAGAAGGCAGTGTCTGAGAGATACCGTTTCTTCTCGTTTGGCGACGCAATGCTGATTATTTAAGAGGTAATATATGTTTAAGCTTTTAAAGACAGAGGGCAAGGCCCGTCGAGGTGAGTTTACTTGCGCCCACGGTACGGTCCAGACTCCCGTGTTTATGAATGTTGGTACGCAGGGCGCGATCAAGGGTGGGTTAAGTGCGAAGGACCTGAAGGATATTGGCTGTCAGGTAGAACTGAGCAACACCTACCATCTTCATTTGCGGCCCGGTGATGCTCTGGTGAAAGAGTGCGGCGGTCTGCATAAATTTATGACCTGGGACGGCCCGATCCTCACTGACTCCGGCGGATTTCAGGTGTTTTCTCTGGCATCTCTGCGAAAGATCAAGGAAGAGGGTGTTACCTTCGCCTCTCATATTGACGGACACAAGATATTCATGGGTCCTGAGGAGAGTATGCAGATCCAGTCAAATCTTGGCTCTGATATTTGCATGGCATTTGATGAGTGCGTAGAAAACCCT